>CALKIP010000045.1 GCA_937995995.1 uncultured bacterium | reverse complement strand
GGGGGGACGTGCTGACGGCCATCCGGGAGGCTTCGCTGGATCTGTACAAAGGCGATGATGCAGGAGCAGCCTGGCATGACGCCGGAGAACCAGCGCGGACAGCAGCAACAGCAGCCGAGTACGTACTAGAGATGCCGGCGCCCGGGGCCGGGGGTATCCACCGGCCCCGGGATCCTTCCTTTGCCTACACGGTATCCGCGGCCGTTCGGCTCGATTCCGGCCGTTGAGTCGTGAGCGCGGCCTCGTCCGGCTCGGCCTCGCCACTCGATGCACTCGCACGCGCCGTGGGCGTGGCGGGCACGGTCTCATCCGTCGTCGGCGCCGCCGTCACGGCGGATGCCCGCGCCGTGTGTTCGGCGACGATGCGGGTGTAGAGCCGTTCGTGGTCGCGGACCATGCGGCTGCGGCCGAAGCGCTCGACGGCTCGCTCACGGCACCGCTTGCGGTCGAAGCCGTCGAGGATGCCGCCCGGCCGGATCGTCTCGACCATTTCATCCTCGTTGCGGACGATGAAGCCGGTGATGCCGGGTTCGACGAGTTCGGGCACGCTGCCGCGTGGGAAGGCGACGACGGGGCATCCCGAGAGCATCGCCTCGATCAGGATGAGGCCGAAGGGCTCGTTCCAGTTGATCGGTGCGAGGAGCGCCCGGGCGTCGCGCAGGAGCGGGACCTTGACCGGCGTGCCGATGCAGCCCAGGTACGAGACGTGGGGCAGGTCGAGGCGCGGCAGCACCTCTCGGGACGCGAATTCGCGGTCGACCGAATGCACCTCGCCGGCCAGGCGGATCGGCAGGCCGGCACGCGCCGCGACGTCGATCGCGGTGTGCGGTCCCTTGACGTGGGAGAAGCGCCCGACGAAGCAGACGTAGCTGCGGGGGCGCGGCGTCCATTCGAAGCGGTCCGGGTCGAGGCCGTGGTGGATGACGTCGACTCGAGGCAGTCGGATCTCGCGGCGCGCCTGGTCTCCCGAGATCGCGATGTAGTGCGCGTCCGGGAAGTGGCGGTAGAAGTCGGAGAGCTGCTCGTCTCGGTCGTGGTGCAGCGTGTAGACGATCGGCGTGTCGTTGATGAACCGTCCGAGGGCGAGCGCCGCCGCGGAGTGCGCGTGGATGAGATCGACCCGCTCCTCGACGGCGCTTCGCAGTGCCCAGGAGACGTGGTTCAGGTCGACCATCGGGTTCGGCGGCCATTGGGCGCGCGAGTAGAGTGAACGCACCGTCGCGCTCGTGATCGAGTCGCCCGTGGCGTAGAGCGTGACTTCGTGCCCCCGCTCCCGCAGCCCTTCCGCCAGTTCGTAGACGACGAGTTCCGTGCCGCCGTAATCCTTGGGCGGCACGGCCAGAAACGGCGTGGACACCAGCGCGATGCGCATTCCCTGACCTCCTCTCGAGCAGCGGCCTCCGCCACTGGCGTGATGGCTCCCGAATGATGAATTCCCCGAAGTGGGTCGAAAACCACGGGGTGCGGTGCAACCCGCGTGCCCATCCGTCGGCCCCTGGCATCGGTGATGTCTTGCCGACGCACCGGCACTCACTACTCCTCCGGGGGTATGCCCGTATTCGTACAACTATTGAAACGATCTACACTTCCGGGCGGCGTGCGTGACGGGCCGCGTGGCGCTTCGGCATCGTGGTTTGGCCAGCCGCCCGGGAATCAGAGGTGCATGGCACGGATGAAGAGGTCCGTTAGGGCAAAGATGCCGGGTGCCCGGCGCCGGCAGCCGGCGCGAGGGCGGGGAACCGGGGTGCGAACGCTCGCGCTGGCGCTCGTCACGCTCCTGGGCGTGGCGGCGTGTGGGAGCTCGGACGTCGAGGTCGCGTACAGCGAGCTGAAGGCGCGAATCGCGGCGGGCGAGGTGGCCGAGGTACGCTGGTCGCCGTACACGATGGAGGCGACGCCGACCGAGGCCGCACGGGCGGCGGGCGCGCCGGAGCGTTGGACGACGACGCCGGTGAATGACGACGGGTTGGTCGACCTGCTCGAGCGGCAGGGGATCACGTACGGCGGGCTGGACAGTCGCCAGGGCGCGAGCCCGTGGGTCGCGCTCCCGCTGCTGCTCGGCGGAATCCTCTTCATCTTCCTGATCCTGCACCTGCAGCGGCGGATGGCGCGCAAGGCGTCCGGGGTCGACAACATGCGGGTGCGCGATGTGACGAGGGGCGACCTCGGCGTCGACTTCGCCGACGTGGCGGGTGTGGACGAGGCGAAGGAGGAGCTCGTCGAGATCGTCGAGTTCCTGAAGAGCCCGGATCGGTTCGCGAAGCTGGGGGCGCGTATCCCGAAGGGCGTGCTTCTGGTCGGCCCTCCAGGGACGGGGAAGACGCTGCTCGCGCGTGCGGTCGCCGGCGAGGCGGGGGTTCCGTTCTTCTCGATCAGCGGCTCGGAGTTCGTCGAGGTCTACGTCGGTGTCGGTGCCTCGCGGGTGCGCAAGCTCTTCGACCGGGCCAAGGAGAAGGCGCCGTGCATCGTCTTCATCGATGAGCTGGACGCTGCGGGGAAGAGCCGTGGCCACGGCGGCGTGGCCGGCAACGACGAGCGCGAGCAGACGCTGAACCAGCTCCTGGTCGAGATGGACGGCTTCGATGCGAACAGCGGCGTCGTCGTCATGGCGGCGACGAACCGGCCGGAGATCCTGGACCAGGCGCTCCTGCGTCCGGGCCGTTTCGACCGGCAGGTGCTGGTCGACCGTCCGGACCGGTACGGCCGTGAGGCGATCCTGCGGGTCCATGCGCGCAACGTGCGGCTGGAGCCGGAGGTCGATCTCGGCGTCGTCGCACAGCGCACGCCGGGCTTCGTGGGCGCGGACCTGGCGAACCTGCTGAACGAGGCCGCGCTGCTCGCGGCGCGCAATCACCGCTCGGCGGTCACCATGGAGGACCTGGACGCCGCGGTCGATCGCGTGGTGGCGGGCCTCGAGAAGAAGGGCCGGCTGATCCATGAGCGCGAGCGTGAGATCGTGGCGTTCCACGAGGCCGGCCACGCCGTCGTCGCCATGTCGGTCCCGACGGCCGAGCCGGTCAAGAAGGTCTCGATCATCCCCCGTGGGATGGGCGCACTCGGCTACATGCAGCAGCTTCCGGAAGAGCGTCACCTCTGGCAGGAGGACGAGCTCCTCGACCGGCTGGCCGTGCTGCTGGGCGGCCGCGCGGCCGAGCAGGTGACCTTCGGCAAGGTCTCGACCGGCGCGAGCAACGACCTGGAGCGTGCCACCGACCTGGCGCGGCGCATGGTCTGCGAGTTCGGCATGTCGACCACGATCGGGCCGGTGGCCTACGCCAGGCAGGACACGCGCTTCCTGCAGTCCGGCCGCTCCGACGTCTCGCGCACGACGAGCGAGGCGACGGCACGGGAG
The DNA here is from genome assembly GCA_937995995.1 of uncultured bacterium. Taxonomy (GTDB): domain Bacteria; phylum Gemmatimonadota; class Gemmatimonadetes; order Longimicrobiales; family RSA9; genus CALBZE01. Next base: position 13,665 of record CALKIP010000045.1, on the reverse strand, counting down.
ATCGAGATCGAGGTGCAGGGCATCGTCTCCGCCGCGTTCACGCGCGCCCGCGAGATCCTGGAAAGCCGCAGGGACGGCTTCGAGAGAGTGGCCCGCTACCTCCTCGAGCACGAAGTCATGGACGGCGACGAGCTCGAGCGCGTACTGGAGGGGATGAAGGCGGCGTAGGTTTCGCGTCGCGGAGCTGGGCTAGGGCGAGGGCTGGGCCAGGTCGGGAAGACCTGGCCCAGCCCTCTTCCTTTTTGTCCGCCTCTCGGCCCACGCCCACCCTCATCGCCGCGTGTCGCAGTAGGATGGTGTGAGGCACGAGGGTTGCACCCGGTCCGTGCCGTTGAAGGGTTTCCCAAACCCGACCCCTGAATCCTGAATCCTGACCCCTGCATTGATCCCATGGAGACGATCGAGAACATCGTCGTCGGCGCCGGGCCCGCAGGGCTGCGCGCGGCGCAGGTGCTGGCCGAGGCGGGCCGCGAGGTACTGGTCCTCGAGAAGAACGACGAGGTCGGGCCGAAGACGTGTGCCGGTGGACTGACGCGCAAAACGGTGCGGGAACTGCGCGCGCTCGGACTGCCCGAGGAGGCGGGGCGGCCGTGCGTTGCCTGTGCCGACTTCGATCATGGCGAGCGCATCATCTCCCTCGAGATCGAGCGCGCCGTGGTACGCACTCTCTCGCGTCGGCGGCTGGGGCGGTTCCAGGCGGAGTGGACGCGGGCGGCGGGGGCGGAGATTCGGACCGGCACCCCCGTCTCGCGCATCGAGCTGGAGGCGCGCACGCTCGAGGCGGGCGGCCGGCGACTACGGTGGCGCCGGCTGATCGGCGCCGACGGCACGCGCTCCCGCGTGCGCCGCGCACTCGGGCTGCCTTCGCCGCGCTCCGTCTTCGCCGCCGAGTACAACATCCCCGGCGTAGACCACGAGCACCTGGTCGTCTCCGCGGATTCGGGCGAGTTGGCGAACGGCTACTTCTGGATCTTCCCGCACGTGGATTACGCTTCCGTCGGCGTCGCCATCCACAAGACGCAGGTCGCGCCGAACACGGTGCGCGCGTACATGGACCGGCGACTCGAGGCGCTGGGCATCGATCCCGGGGAGACGCCGTACGAGGCGGCGACGGTCGAGATCGAGCACCTCGGCTTCGACTTCCCGGGCGGCGTGCACCTGGTGGGCGATGCCGCGGGCACCGCCTCCGGGCTCACAGCGGAGGGGATCCATCCGGCCCTGGTCACGGGTGAGGAGACGGCGCGGCGGATCCTGGAGCCGGGCTACCCGAGCCCGAAAACCCGGTCGTGGTTCCGGCTCAAGCGGCTCCACGACGGCGTGGCACGGGCGTGGATGCGACCGTGGGCGCGTCGGCTCAGCTTCGCGTTCCTCCCCTCGCTCTGCCGAACCCCTTGGGCACGCGATGCGGTCTGCGCGTTCTTCATGGAGGGCTGAGCGTCCTGACCACGGACTCCTCGACTACCTGATACCCCAGACCCGGTCCGCACCCCCTAGGTGATCCCATCCCGGGGCGTGCGCCGGCCCTGATCGGGTACACGCATTGCACCGTCGCCGCAGCCATCTGAGCGGAGGCCTCTGCCTGGATGCTGCCGGTGCGCTGGCCGACGGTCAGCGCCACGATTCTCACCCACAGCGCCGTCGATCCCACGCCCCGCGCGCTCGAGAGCGTGCGGGGCCGGGTCCGCGTCTCCGGTGAGGGCGTGGCTGATGGTCGCGCCGAACCGGAAAGGCACCCGATGGCGTCGACGGCCGTGCGTCGGCCATGGTGGCAGCCGTCGTGGTCCATGGGCGCGACACTCTCCGTCAACGCCGGCACGTACTGGGTATTGGACCAGGAACTGGAGGAAGGAACTATGGCACGAGAGAGTCTGAGGATCCTCGCAATCGGTGCGCACCTCGACGACATTGAGCTCGGGTGCGGCGGGTCGCTGGCGCGTGCAGTGCGCTCGGGTCACTGCGTACACATGATCTGTCTGTCGGACTCGTCGTACACGAACTTCGATGGCTCCGTGCTTCGCACCCGCGAGGAGGCGCGGCGGGAAGGGCAGGCCGCGGCCGACGCTCTCGGCTGTGAGAAGCTCGAGGTCCTCGACTTCCCGACCAAGGACATTCCGGACGACTCTCGTGTGGTCGAGGCCCTGGACGAGCGGATCAGCGAGTTCCGGCCCGACCTGATCTTCACGCACTGGCCGTTCGACACCCATCAGGCGCACCGCGGCACGACACTCGCCACGATCGCGGCGGCGCGGCGCAACAACACGATCCTGATGTACGACCCGGTCTTCCCCTCCGGCCGCTCTTTCGTCGGCTTCCGGCCCCAGGTCTACATCGACATCACCGACGCGATCGATGGCAAGCTCGAATCTCTGCGCTGCCACGATTCGCAATACCGCAAGTACGGCGACCAGTGGATCGATGCCGTGCAGTCGCGGGCTCGGTTCCGTGGCTACGAGATGGGCACCACCTTCGCCGAGGCCTTCGAGGTCGTGCGCATGGAGATGCACCTGTGAGGGGTGGGATGAAGCGTCGGGTGGTCACGATCCACCAGCCCGAGCACCTGCCGTGGTTGGGGTTCTTCGCCAAGATGGACGCGGCCGATCTGTTCGTCTCATTGGACAACGTGCCGTTCCGCAAGGCGTATTTCCAGAACCGTAACCGCATCCTCGGCCCTCGCGGAGAGCCGCTCTGGGTGACCGTGCCGGTCAACATGGCCGGCTACCGGGAAGGCGAGATTCGAGCGATCCCGGTCGCCGACCACGGGAACTGGCGCAGGAAGTATCTCCGTACGATCGAGCAACGATACGGGAGACACCCGCAATTCGAAGCCGTGTTCGAGCCACTCTCGCGAATCATCGAGGCCGACTGGGAGTGGATCGCCGACCTCAACCACGCGCTGATCGAGGAGTTGCAACGGCGCCTCGGGATCGATACGCCGATCGTGCGCGCCTCCGAACTGGATGTCCACGGCCGGAAAGGCGATCTCCTCGCCTCGATCTGCGAGGCCGTGGGCGCCGACGTCTACCTCTCCGGCCCATTCAGGCGCGACTACCTGGATCCCGCGGTCTTCGAAGCGGTGGGCGTCGAGATCATGATCCACGACTATGAACATCCTGCCTATCCCCAGGCCGGGATCGAGGGTGGGACGTTCGTCTCGCACCTATCCGTGATCGACCTCCTCTTCAACTGCCCGGCGGCGGAGAGCCTGGAATTCGTGCGCTCCGGACGGCGGCTCGTCAGTGCCGCCGAAGCGGGACTCCAGACCGTCGGTAGACCGTAACGAAAAACGTACCGCCAATGATTGGCGCGGGCCGTCTCCGCCGGCGCAGCCGGGTCACCCTGGAATTTTCACCGTGAACGTACTTCCGACCCCTGGTTCGCTCTCCACGGTGATGTCGCCGCCGAGGAGGCGGGCCAGGCGGCGGCTGACGCTGAGTCCCAGACCGGTGCCGCCGGCGCTGCGTGTGGAGCCCTGCTCGACCTGCCAGAACGGCTCGAAGATGCGCTCTCGGAGTTCGGGCGGGATCCCGATCCCGGTGTCGTGCACGCGGACGACGATGTGGTCGTCCTCGTGCCGCACGAAGAGTTCGACGCGTCCCCGCTCGGTGAACTTGACCCCATTCGAGAGGAGGTTGCGCACGATCTGTCGCAGCTTGGCGGGGTCGGTCTTTACGGGAGTCTCCTCTCTGGGCAGGTCGGGGGCGAACTCCAGGCCCTTCTCCCTGGCCTGGGACTCGGCGCCCGCTACGACGTCGCGCAGGACCTCGCGTAGGTCGACGCGCTCGACGGCGACCTCTTCCGTGCCGGCCTCGGTGCGCGAGAAGCTCAAGATCTCGTCGATCAGTTCGCGCAGGTGACGGGCGCTCGCGACGATCCTGTGGACCGGGCGCCTGTCCGATTCGGGCAGCTCCTCGGGCACGCCCATGAGGAGCAGGTCGGCGAAACCGATGATCGCATTGAGCGGCGTGCGCAGTTCGTGGCTCATGACGGCCAGGAAGTCGCTCTTGGCCTGGTTGGCTACGACGGCCTTCTCGTAGAGCCGCGCGTTGATCAGCGCGATGGCGAAGCGACGGGCGATCTCCTCGGCCAGTTCGAGGTCGGTTTCGTCGTAGCATTTATCGTCCCCGCTCCTCAGCAGCGTCATCACTCCGGACGTCTGCCCGCGGGCGAGCAAGGGGACGAGGATCGCCGACTGGGGGGCGATCTGTCTCAGCAATTCGAGGTGGTCGTCGTCGGTGGCGATCCTGCGCAGGTCGTCCTCGCTCACGGTAGAGGCCAGCACCGATTCACGGGCGAGGAGGCGTCGGGAAAGTGGGCCGCGCTCGAAGTCCGGTGGGAAGCGCTCCAATTGCTCGAGGCGTTCCACTCGCCCGGGGTCCCGGGACGCGGTGGCGATCCGTTCAACGGACCGATTGTTCGGGGTGGAGATTTCGATGATGCAGTCGTTGGCGAAGCCGCTGACGAGGAGCGTGGCGAGGCGCTGAGCCGTGTCGTGGAGGTCGAGGGATTCGGCCAGGATCTCGCCGGCCTCGGCGAGCAGGCGCTGCGAGGTTCGGGTCCGGTGTTCTTCCGTGATGTCGAAGAAGACGGTGACGGCGCCGATGATCTCGCCCTCGTCGTCCCGGATCGGAGCGCCGCTCAGGCGGATCCAGAGCGTGCTCCCGTCCTTTCGGGTGTAGCGGTACTCTTCCCCGCGGATCGTCTCGCCGCTCAGCGAGCGCACGGGTGGCCAGTCGTGCAGGGATACGGTGTGTCCAGCTCCACGGAACGCCTCGATCGCCTCCCACTCGAAGATCGACCTGCCCTGTGGGACCGGGTAGCCGAGGATGCGTTCGGCTTCGGGATTGCCGAAGATGATCTCTCCCGACGGCGCGTCGACGAGGAGGATCCCCGCCGGCACGCTCCCGATAACGCTGTCCAGGCGCGCACGCTCAGCGGCGAGGCGTCTGAGCAACCTCTCGCGCTCGAGTTCGGCGTGCTCCTGGCTCGTCACGTCGAAGAAGCCGATCGTGTAGCCGATCGCTCGCCCATCGTCGCGCAGACGCATTACGGCGACCTCGGCGAGGAACGTCGAGCCATCGCGGCGGGCCAGGCGCCAGCGCATCTGGCGCCGTTCATTATTTGCCGCCTCTTCGAGCAGCCGCGGCGCCGGCGTGTGTCCGTTGGCCGGCATCGAGATGATCGCCTCGATGTCCTTGCCGATCGCCTCTTCCGCCGGATACTGCGTGAGCCGCTCCGCGCCACGGTTCCACAGTTCGACCTGTCCCGATCGATCCGTCACGACGACGCCGAGGAGTTCGCTCTCGATCAGGATCCGAAAAATCTCCCGGCTGTTGCGGAGCAACTCGATCGCGGCGTGCCCCGATGGATCGGTTGCGGGCGGACCATCGGAAGAGGGGGCGCGTGGCGGCACATCATTCGACATCCAGCGCCTGTCGGACGATCGCGATCGAGGCGCGGCAGGGCGACGCCCTCCGCCATCAGCCGCGATGACGGTGTGCGGGGCCGTGGAGCGAGTGGACCGTTCGGTGTCGAGTGGTGCAGCCGGGTCCTGATCGGGGGAAGGGACCGTCGGCGACTCGGGGTCGGCGCGGACCAGCTCGCCCACAAGGTCGAGCGCCTGTTGGAGTGAGACCTGGATGCGATGGATGGCCTCGTGTTGCCGAGGCCTGAGCGGGCCGAGTACTGCGTCCTCGAGCAGTTCGGTGTAGCCGAGGGCAGCGGCGAGGCGGTTCTTGAGGTCGTGATCCAGTTCGGGGCCTGAGCGGACGGTGCGTGCCCGGTCAGGCGGCGGGTGGCCCTCCCGCGCGTCTCCATCGCCTTCCTGGCCGAGCACCGGCGCCGGTCCGGGTGGGGCGCCGCGTCGTGTCGAGGCGGAGCGTTTGAATAGCCCGACGGCGCGCCACAGCAGCGCTGCCGTGCCCACACTGGCCAAGGCCCACCGCGTGAAGCGCTCCAGGACGCCGCGCGGCGGGCTCCGGCGACGCGCCTCCGACGACGGTCGTGGCATGAGCTTCCTCGGCTGCAGGGTCCGCGATCCGGTCGGCGCCGGTCAGCGGGTCCGGCCGCGCACCTGTCGTGCCACCGTCGCGGGAGAGAGCCGAGTGAGAGGTCTCAGTACCGGGCGAGAGAGGGGTCGACTTCGTCGGCCCAGGCCAGGATCCCGCCCTTCAGATTCGACACGCGCGTGAAGCCCGCCTCGCGGAGCTGCTGCAGGACGGCGGCGCTGCGGGCTCCGGACCGGCAGTGTAGAACGATCTCCGCGTCCGTGTCGAATTCGTCCATGTGGTCGGCGACTTCGCGCCGCGGGATCAGGCGCGCGCCGTACTGCGCCAGATTGGCGATCTCCCACTCCTGCGGCTCCCGCACGTCGATGATGGTGAGCCGCTCGCCGCGGTCGAGCCGTGCCTTGAGTTCGGTCGCGGTGATCTCCGGGATCGCATCCTCCGTGGCGCCGGCTCCCGCGGCAGGCTTGAGGCCGCAGAACACTTCGTAGTCGATCAGCTCGGTGACGGTCGGCGCATCGCCACAGACCGGGCAGTCGGGGTTCCTGCGGATGCGCAGCTCGCGCCAGCGCAGCGCCATGGCGTCGAAGAGCAGCAATCGCCCAATCAGCGAGTCGCCGGCGCCGAGGATCAGTTTGATCGCCTCCAGCGCCTGGAGCGATCCGACGATCCCCGGGAGTACGCCCAGCACGCCGGCCTCGGCACAACTCGGCACCAGCCCCGGTGGCGGCGGTTCACGGAAGAGGCAGCGGTAGCACGGCCCGCCCTCGGCGGCGAAGATCGAGACCTGTCCCTCGAAGCGGAAGATCGAGCCGTAGACGTACGGCTTGCCGAGGAGGACGCAGGCGTCGTTGACCAGGTAGCGGGTCGGGAAGTTGTCCGTTCCGTCGACGACGAGGTCGTACGGCTCGAGGGTCTCGAGTGCGTTCTCACTCGTGAGCCGCGCCGCGTGTGGCACCAGCTCGATATGTGGATTGACGTCCCGCAGCCGTTCGAGCGCGGCCTCCAGCTTCGGTCGGCCCACATCGCGCTCGCCGTACAGCACCTGGCGGTGCAGGTTCGTGATGTCGACCTCGTCGAATTCGATGACGCCGAGCGTGCCGACGCCGGCAGCCGCGAGGTACAATCCCAGCGGCGAGCCCAGCCCGCCCGCACCGACCATCAGGACCCGCGCCGCCTTGAGCTTGCGCTGCCCCTCGGGTCCGACCTCCGGCATGATGAGATGCCGCGCGTAACGGAGCGTCTCCTCGGGGGTGAGACTCACGCTGTCGTTGTTCACTGGATTCCTCATCCATCCGAACGGAATTCACGCCCAGACCAGTGGGCGCGACTCCAAAGCCAGAAAGACGCCCCGGCGTGGGAAACGGGGCCATGCCTCATCCCCTGAACCCGAAGGTGCCCTCCGGGGTTCCGCTACGCCCTGGATCGGCCGTCGGCCTCTCGCGCCTCGAGCGCGGAGCGTACGCGGTCGTAGAGGTCGTTCAGGCGGAACGGCTTCAGGACCACGGCGTCGGCCAGGTGGAGTGGGCTCGTCTCCGCGTCCTCGGGGACGCCTCCGGTCACGACCAGGACCGGTAGATCGGGGCGGTGGGCCTTCGCCTCTTCGAGGAGCCAGAGGCCCGTGCGGCCCGGCATCTCGATGTTGGTGATGAGGAGGTCGAAGCGCTCGGCGCGTATGCGGGCCAGCGCGGACCCGGCATCGGCGACCTCGATGCTCTCGGCGCCGCGCCGCCGGAGGGTGGATGCGATCAGTCCGCGTACGGCGGAATCGTCGTCTACGACCAGGATGTGCCAGGGCATGAGGGGCTCGTGGCGTGGCGCGACAGGACCGTGCCGTGACCGTTGTGTGCAATGGAACTCGCGTCGGGGCCGGGTGGCGCCCCTTCTGGCGACGCGTCTCGGGCCGGCGGCGTGTGGTGGGTCGGCCCGATCGATACGGCAAGGTACCGCTCCCCTCTTGACGGCGTCAATGGCGCCTTCGTCGTCGGCATTTTTTGCGGTTCCATGGAACCGACTTCCGCCCCTGTCCTGCCCGGCGGCCGGGTTCCCGCTCGCGAGCTCGTGACCGTGGTCCCGCGGTTCCGCGAGGTGTGGGTGCGGTCGGCCCGCCTGGTATGCGCCCTGCACCTGCCGCGGCGGTCGTCGAAGCGCGTGTGAACCGTTCTCAACACGCGTACGCAACGTTCCAAAGTCGAAGTTTCGAAGCGAAGCAGCACATCCGCGATGAGGCGAGGAGCAGGGATCCGGGCTTGGGGTCGGTCGGTGCGACGTGTGTGGGGTGGCGCCCGGCGGTGTGTGTGGAGGTGGACGAGGCAGAGCACGGCCGCGCTCCGAGCCACGGCCCGTCGCGGGGTGGAGCGGTGGGACGACGCGGTACGCCTCATCGGCCGGTCGGACTGGATGCTGGCCGCTGCCGCGGCCGTCGCCATGATCGCCTCGTTCGCGGGCGACGCCGGCGTGGCGCCTCGCCTGCTCCTCGCCCTGCTCTCGCTCCTGCTGGTCTCCAGCATCCACGCGAGGCGTCGCACGGTCATGGAGATCGCCCGGCTGGGAGAGTGGGCCGGGCGGCTTGTCGAGGGCGCGCCAGGCGACGACGCCGTCCCGGCGCGGCCGGCGCTGGCGAGCCCGGCGCTGGACCTGGCGGCGCGCTCGCTCGAGGCGCTGGCCGGGCGTGGCGAGCGGCTTCGCCTGGAGCTCGGGCGTCTCGTGCGGGAGAGCGGCCCGGAGGTCGAGCGGCTCGCGGCGACGACGCAGGAGCTCTCGGCGGCGGGCCAGGAGGTCGCGGCGTCGGTGCAGGAGCTGTCGGACGATGCCGGCGCGAAGGCGGCGGCGGTCCAGCGTGCCGCGGAAGCGGGCGAGATGATCACCGCGGCGACCCGTGAGGTCGTGGTCGGCGTCACGGAGGCGGCCCGGCTGAACGCCTCGATGCGTGAACTCGCCGAGTCGCAGGAGGCGGCGATCATCGAAAGCACGCACAGCGTGCAGGCCTTCATCGAGGACGTGCGGGCGACGGCCCAGGGGCTCGGGGACCTCTCGGCCGCCGCGGAGCGGACGGCCGCCTTCGTCGACACGATCCGCTCGATCACCCGCCAGACCAACATCTTGGCGCTGAACGCGGCGATCGAGGCCGCGCGCTTCGGCGAGTCGGGCCACGGCTTCACCGTCGTCGCCGACGAAGTGCGCACACTGGCGGAGAATGCGGCATCCGCCGCCCAGGAGATCCAGTCGGTCGTCCGGGACGCGACGCGGGCCGCCGACCGGCTGGGCAGGATGCTCGATCGGTGTCTGCGGACCGGTGAGCTCGTCGCCCTCGGCGTCGATGAGGCCGTGGGCGGTTTTCGCACGGTCGTCGAGCAGACACGCTCTGCTGCCGACCACATGGTCGTCGTACAGGCCGGCACCGAGGAGATCGAGCGGCAGATCAAGATCAACGCCGCCGCGCTCGAGGAACTGAGCGCGGAGATCACCGAGGTCGCGGCCGCGACCGAGGAAATGAGCGCCACCGCCGAGGAGATGGCCGCCGGTCTGGCCGAGATGGCCGATGCCTCGGCACGGCTGAACCACCTGCTCCGGCCGGACGGCTCGGCCGGTGAATCCCTGCAACCGACCAACTGGATGGGGACCGATGTGGGACGTACGGAACGATCAGGAGAAGCGCACGATCTACCTGCGCATGAGCGGGTTCATGCGTGAGAACGAGATGAAGGAGTGGGCCGACGCCTACATCGCGGCGACCGATGCGTACGCCGGCGGGCCGCACCTGGTGCTGGCGGACATGCGGGGGCTGAAGCCGGCCGGCCCGGAAAGCGCCGAGATCATGGGCAACGCGATCGCGTACGCCCGTACGCGCGGCGTCGCCTGCTGCGCCCACCTCTCCGACTCGACGATCCAGCGGCTCCAGACGGCGCGCCTCGCCCGCGAGGCCTCGCCGCACGACGATGTGACGACGGATGTCGTCTCGCCCGAAGAGGCCGAGCGCGTCCTCGAGGAGGCGCGCGTCCGCCTCTGACCGGCTTCGGCGGGGCACGCGCGCCCGCCGACACGCGCCGTGTGAAGGGGCACGGCGCGCGGATTCATTCAACCCAAGGAGAAGCATGCGCGAAACCAGGTTGTTCAGGTCGGTCCTGGCCATCGGTGCGATCGGACTCGCGGCCGCGGCGTGCTCGGACGGGAACGGCGCGACGCCGGAGGAGGCGGTCGTCGGTCCCGAGGCCGGGCCGTCCATGGCCGCGGCGCCCGCGGGGCGGGGCGGCCCGGCACTGCCCGGGCTGCTGCGCGGCTACAAGCGGATCGTCGACCTCACGCAGACGCTCGACGAGAACACGCCGGTCATCGGCCTTCCGGCACCGTTCGCGAATTCGCCCGGCTACAGCCGTGAGGAGATTTCCTTCTTCGACGCTCGTGGCCCCGAGTGGGCGTGGTACGCGATCCATCTCGGCGAGCACACCGGCACGCACATGGACGTGCCGTGCCACTGGCTGAGCGGGCGCTTCGGCGACTGCATCGACGACATCCCGGCCGAGGAGCTGGTCGGCCCGGCCATCGTCATCGACGTGCGCGACAAGGTCGCCAACGACGACGACTACCTGGTCACCGTCGAGGACGCGCGTGCCTGGGAGCGCCGCCACGGCCGCATCCCGGCGGGTGCGTGGGTCATCCTGCAGACCGGCTGGAGCTCGCGCTACAACGACCCGGCCGCGTACCTGAACGGCGGGCACTCGCCCGGACCGAGCAAGGAACTCAGCGAGTTCCTGGCCTACGAGCGCGATGTCCGTGGCATCGGTGTCGAGACGGTCGGCACCGACGCCGGGATGGCCGGCACCTTCGACCCCGCCTTCCCGAACCACAACATCATGCTGGGCGCGGGCAAGTACGGCCTGACCAGCCTGACGAACGTCGACCAGCTCCCGGCGAAGGGCGCGCTCCTGATCGCCGCTCCGGTGAAGCTGCGCGACGGCACCGGCGCACCCGTGCGTGTGCTGGCGTTCGTGCCGTAGACCGACGCGCGCGGCACACAACCGAACCGATGCACAGGTTCCAGACGGCCCCGGGCGCACCGGGGTCGTCTCTTTTGCGAGTCGGTCTCCGGGGGATGGCTGCGTTCCATCTCTCGCAGAGGGCGCGGAGGTGCGCGGAGCCGCGGAGATTCTGAACGTCGGGGTTTTACAGAGCGACACGGAGGCACGGATGTCGGGTGGGCTTGTCTGCCGGGGTGGGGCGGGCGTCCGGGTGGGGGCAGCGCCTTCACTCCTGGTGGTTTGATCCGGCTGTGCGGGGATGCCGAGGTGCAGCATGCTTCCGCGTGGGGCAACGTTCTGGGTTGCTGGATCGTTTTGATCCGGCGGGTGCCGCCATGCCGGGGTGAGGGCCGGCAGCACGGGGTAAGCGGGATCACGCGCGTGATGCGTACGCGTAGATGCCCGCGCCGACGCCGGAAGATCCGGGCTGAGCCGGGAACAACGAACCAGAACGCCCGGAACGCTGCCCCGCCGGGAAACGGGCCCCGCGACCAGAGGATGGCCCCCGCCAGCTCCCCGTGCCTCCGTGTGAAAACGAGGGCTTTCCTCCGCGGCTCCGCGCCCTCTGCGAGAAACGCGGCAGCCACTGCCCTGAACGCCGCCCGAACCACGACGATGGCTCCCGCGCCCTCTCCGCCCGGGACCGGAATTGCTTGCTTTCCGGGAACCCTCGCGCTTAACGTGGCCTATAGCCTTACCGAAGCGACGGCCGTGAGCCCGCGGTCGTTTCGGCTGGATCTCCCCATCCAAGGAGGCATCGTGAAGAGCCAGCGCATTCTCCACCTCCCGTTGTTCGCCGCGGTGCTCGCGGCCGCGGCATGCGGCGCGGGCGAGCCCGCGGCCGACGCCGCACTCCCGGCCGAGGTCGCGGCCGCGGCCGAGTCGCTCGACAGCGAACGACTGCTGAGCCACGTGGCCACCCTCTCCGCCGACGAGTTCGGCGGCCGCGCGCCCGCAACACCGGGCGAGGATCTGACCGTCGAGTACCTGACGGAGCAGTTCCGCGCACTCGGTCTCGAGCCCGGCAACCCGGACGGGAGCTGGACACAGGAAGTCCCACTCGTCGGGATCACGACGCGCTCGAGCGCCTCGATCGACATCGGTGGCCAGACGCTGCCGCTCACCTTCCCGCAGGACTACGTCGGCGTCACGCGACGCCTGGAGCCCGAAGTCACCGTCGAGGACTCCGAGGTCGTCTTCGTCGGCTACGGCGTCGTCGCGCCGGAGTACGGGTGGGACGACTACAAGGGGCTCGACGTTGCCGGCAAGACGATCATCATGCTCGTCAACGACCCGGCCGTCGCCGACCCGAACGACCCGTCACGCCTCGACGAGTCGATGTTCAAGGGCGAGGCGATGACGTACTACGGCCGCTGGACGTACAAGTACGAGATCGCGAGCGAACTTGGTGCGGCAGCGGCGATCATCGTCCACGAGACCGGACCCGCCGGCTACCCGTGGGAAGTCGTGACCGGAAGCTGGGGTCGCGAGAACTTCGACATCGGCTCCGAGGACGGCAACGCCGGCCGCGTCGCGATCGAGGGGTGGATCACCGACGCCAAGGCGCGTGAACTCTTCGCCGCCGCGGGCCACGATTTCGATGCGCTCAAGGAGGCCGCGCGCCGGCCGGACTTCGAGCCGGTCGCACTCGGCGCCACGGCCGATTTCCGGGCCACGAACACGATCCGCGAGGTGCGCTCACGCAACGTCGTCGCCAAGCTCGAGGGGAGCGACCCGGAGCGGCGTGACGAGTACGTCGTCTATACCGCGCACTGGGACCACCTCGGCACCGACGAGACGCTCGAGGGCGACCAGATCTACAACGGCGCCTTCGACAACGCGACGGGGACCGGCGGGATGATCGAGCTCGCCCGCGCCTTCACCGAGCTCCCCGAGCCGCCGGCGCGCTCGATCCTCTTCCTGGCCGTGACGGCCGAGGAGCAGGGGCTGCTCGGCGCCAAGTACTACGCGCAGAATCCGCTGTACCCGCTCGAGAAGACGCTCGCCAACATCAACATCGACGGGCTGAACCAGTGGGGGCGGACCGAGGACATCGTCGTCGTCGGCTACGGCAACTCGACGCTCGAGGAGCTGCTCATCGCCGAGGCCGAGGCCCAGGGGCGCGTCGTCGTCCCCGACCCGGAGCCGGAAAAGGGCTTCTTCTACCGCTCCGACCACTTCGAGTTCGCCAAGGAAGGCGTCCCCGCGCTCTACGTCGACGGCGGCACGCGCTTCATCGGCAAGCCCGAGGGCTACGGCGAACAGAAGCGCGCGGAGTACAACGAGAACGATTATCACGCGCCCTCCGACGAGATCAAGCCCGACTGGGACCTGAGCGGCGCGATCGACGACCTGCGCCTCCTCTTCGGGGTCGGCTACCGCGTGGCCAACGGTGACGTCTGGCCGGAGTGGAAGGACGGCACGGAGTTCAAGGCGAAGCGGGAGGCGATGCTGAGGTAGCCCCGCAGGGCGGAGGCGAGGTGGGGTAGGGAAGACCTCGCGCTCGCCCCAGTGCGGGGCGACAGTGGAGGTAAACAGTGAACGGGCGCCGACCGAAGGGTCGGCGCCCGTTCCACGTTCAGGCGATCGCGTTGCGGGCGGCTTCGCCTGTGCCCGCTCTCGCCTGGGTGTCTGGCGTCGCCTAC
>CALKIP010000044.1 GCA_937995995.1 uncultured bacterium | reverse complement strand
TACTACGAGCAGAACAAGCTCCGCCACGTCACCGTCGCGGACTTCCAGCGCGCCATGGAGGAGGCGAGCGGCGAGGATCTCGAGTGGTTCTTCGACCAGTGGTTCCGCACCACAGCAACGCTCGACTACGCCATCCGTGAAGCGACGGCGTCACAGGCCGCCGACGGCCGCTGGACCACTCGCGTCACCGTCGAACGGTCGGGCGACGCCTGGATGCCGATCACGCTCCGCGTCGGTGATGTCGAGCAGCGTCTGGATTCCCGCGAACGCGTGCAGACCGTGGAGATCGTGACTGACGAGCGGCCGGCGGAAGCCGTGCTCGACCCCGAGTATGGCGTGATCGAGACGAACCGGGGGAACAACCGCAGAGCGGTGGGCTCGTAGGGGCCGCTGCGCGAAGGAAGACCTACTTCGCAGCGGGCGAGTCGCAAGGCCGGGGACGGAATCGAACCGTCGTCTTCCGGGGGTTTTAGCCCCGCGCTCTACCACTGAGCTACCCGGCCGAGCGCTGGTTCGGATCCGCTGGGGCGTCTCCGGACCAGCGCTTCCACCCGGAAAAAGGTGCAATTTACCGGCCAGTGAGACCGCGGCGTACACGCTGATCTCGGCGCTCGGATCGGAGGCACGGGCGTTGCCGTGCAGGCGTGCCTATGCCGACCGAACGATCTCGCTCCTCGGTTCCCAGGCGAAGGGTCCGCATAGCCGCCGTGGGCGATATCCACGCCGGGCGCGGCCCTCGCTACGCCCTCGTCGATCGCTTCGCCCGTATCAATCGCGAAGCGGATGTCCTCGCCCTGTGCGGCGATCTGACGCACAACGGCCGGCCCGAGCAGATGGAGGCCCTGGTCGAGGAGCTCTCCGGCGTCGACATTCCGATCGTCGCCGTGTTCGGCAACCACGACCATGCCGGCGGCGAGCTCGAAGAGTTGAAGGCGATCCTCGCCGACCGAGGCGTGCACCTCCTGGATGGCGAGCACGTCGTCCTGGACGGCGTGGGATTCGCCGGGACGAAGGGCTTCGGCGGTGGCTTCGGGCGCTTCGCCATGAGCCCGTTCGGCGAGGAGCAGCTCCGGGACTTCGTGCAGGAGACGCTCAATGAGGCGCTGAAGCTCGAGTCGGCGCTGCGCTCCCTGACCACGGAAGAGAAGATCGTGCTCATGCACTACTCGCCCGTGGTCGAAACGCTGATGGGCGAGCCCGAGCAGCTCTTTCCCCTCCTCGGCTCCTCGCGTCTGCTGGCGCCGCTCGAGACACACGGTGCGACCGTCGTCTTCCACGGTCACGCACATTACGGCTCGCCACACGCCCGCACCGCAGACGGTCTCGACATCTTCAACGTGGCGATCCCCGTCCTCGAGAACATGGGCCGACAGTTCCGTATCTGGACCGGCCGTGCGCCGGAGCGGAGGTCGCGTGGGCAATAGGGGCTGGTCGGGCGCATCCGAGAGTCGTTCGGACCCAAGGTCCGGCGGCCATCCCGAACCCGCCTCAGCGCGCGGTCCGGACCGCGTGTCCGGGGAGCGTCCAACTCCGGCGAACGAGAACACACGGCCTGGCCTTCCGCCGTCGCTCCTGCGGCCTTTTCGCCTCATCGCCTTCGACTGGGACGGTACGGCGGTCGAAAACCGCCGCGCAGATGCGAGTGCGGTGCGTGAGGTGATCGAGCGCCTGCTCCGCGAAGGCGTACAGATCGCGGTGATCACGGGAACGCACTTCGGCCACGTCGACCGCCAGCTCGCCTCCGGGATCCATGGCCCGCACAAGCGCCGGCTACACGTCCTGACCAACCGTGGCTCCGAGGTGTGGGGCTTCGACGAGGCGTCGAAGCCCGTCATCGTCTGGCACCGGGTGGCGACGCCCGAGGAGGAGGCGGCGCTCACGGCCACGGCGGACTCGGTGCGCGTCGCACTCGTCGCGCGCACGGGGCTCGACATCCGTATCGTCTACGACCGCCTCAACCGCCGCAAGGTTGATCTGATCCCGCTCCCCGAGTGGACGGACCCGCCGAAGTCGGAGATCGGCGCCCTCACCGACGCGGTCGAGTCGCGACTGCGCAATGCCGGCCTCGAAGGCGGGATCGGCGAGGCGTTCCGCATGGCCGAGCGGCTGGCGCGCCAGAACGGGCTCGAGGACGCTCGCATCACGAGCGACGTCAAGCACCTCGAGATCGGGCTGACCGACAAGTCCGACTCCATCGACTGGCTGATGCACGAGCTCGCACGCGCCGAGGGGATCCGTCCGGTCGATGTCCTGATCGGCGGCGACGAGTTCGGCCGGATCGCCGGCTTCGAGGGGAGCGACGCCCGCATGCTCACGGCATCGGCGGAGGGCGCGACCTTCGTCTCCGTCGGCCCGGAGCCGGGCGGCGCGCCGCCGGAGGTGATCCATCTGGGCGGTGGGCCGGCACGCTTCCGGGAACTGCTGGAGGCGCAACTTGAGTTGTGGCGCGCCGGGGAAGAGGGCGAGCGCCCGCACTCGCCCCTTGCCGAGCACCTGCCCGTCGCACCTACGTCAGCGCCCGACTGGTGCCTGGTCGAGGAAGGATTCAACGTCGCACGCGAACACGAGATCGAGTCGGTCTTCTCGACCGCGAACGGGTACGTCGGCACGCGAGGCTCGCTGGCCGAGGGGACGGCACTCTCCGCACCGGCGACCTTCATCTCGGGCGTCTACGACGTGCAGGAGCACTCGGATCGCATCCCGCGGCTCGCGCAGGCGCCGAACTGGACGCGGGCGAACGTGTGGCTGAACGGCGAGAGGCTCGACCTCGGGGCTGGCGAGCGGCTCGAGCACCGCCGCATCCTGGACCTGCGCCAGGGGCTGCTATGGCGCGAATGGCGGCACCGCGATCCGAACGGACGCATCATCCGAATGCTGGGACTTCGCCTGGTCTCACTCGCCGATCGCCACGCCCTCCTCCAGACCCTCGTCCTCACGCCCGAGAACTTCGGCGGAACGCTCGGACTCGAGCTCGGGCTGGAACAGCCTGCCGGCGGCGCCGCAAACCCGTTCGGCGCCGGCGTGTCGCTGGTGCCGGAGGCGGCGGCGCTGCCGCAGATTCGACGGTCCCATGGGCCAGGGGCCGGTGGCGCCGCGGAACCCGACGAGAGAGCCGATGCTGTCGAAAGGGGCCACACCTCCGACGAGCCCCGGCGCGCGGCGGATGGCCCGCGTCCCGTGGAGACCCCGCCGCCGATCACCGTCACCCTCCGTACGCGTGAGACCGACATCGCCGTGGCCTTCGCCGCGACGGCGGTCGTCCTTGCCGATGGCGTCGAGCACGAAGCACGGGAGTTGAACCTCGTCGACGGCTCGCCGGTGGCGCGCTACGACATCCCGGTCGAGCCCGGCGGGAGCTGCCGCGTGGACCAGATCCTGGCGGTGCACACCTCGCGGGATGCGGAAGATCCCGCCGCAGCTTCGGCCGAGCGACTGCGCCGACTCGTGGACGAGGGCGCGGATGCCATCGTCGAAGCACACGTCCGCCGCTGGAGGGAGCGCTGGCACGCGGCGGACGTCGAGGTCACGGGGGACGACGAGGACCAGCGCGCGCTGCGCTTCGCGTGCTACCACCTGATCTCCGCCGCCGACCCCCGGGACGAGCGGGTCTCGATCGGCGCACGCGCGCTCACCGGGCCGGCCTACAGCGGCCACGTCTTCTGGGACACCGAGATCTACATGCTCCCGTTCTACCTGTACACGCACCCGCCCGCCGCGCGCTCCCTGCTCATGTACCGCTATCACACCCTTCCCGCCGCCCGGGACAAGGCCCGCGAGCACGGGTTCGAGGGCGCCTTCTTCGCCTGGGAATCCGCCGCCGACGGGAGAGAGTCCACGCCGCCACGGGTCCTCACCCCCGAGGGCAAGGTGCTCCCCATCTTCAACGGCGAGCAGGAGGTGCACATCGTCGCCGACGTCGCCTACGCAGTCTGGCAGTACTGGCAGGCCACGGGCGACGACGCCTTCCTCCGCGATGCCGGCGCCGAGATCCTCCTCGAGACCGCCCGTTTCTGGGCGAGCCGCGGCCGCCTCGAGGACGACGGCCGCTTCCACATCCGCCACGTGATCGGACCCGACGAGTACCACGTCGACGTCGACGACAACGCGTACACGAACGGGATGGCGCGCTGGAACCTGGAACGGGGCGCGGACGCGGCGCGGATCGTGGCCGAACGCTGGCCAGAGCGCTGGCGCGAGCTGAGCGACCGCCTGGAGCTCGACCCCGAGGAGCCGGACGAGTGGCGGCGCCTGGCCGACATCGTCGCCTTCCCCATCGATCCCGAGACCGGGGTGATCGAGCAGTTCGAGGGCTACCACGACCTCGAGGAGATCGACCTCGAAGCGTACGAGCCGCGCACCGCGCCGATGGACGTGATCCTCGGACACGATCGCATCCAGCGCACGAAGATCATCAAGCAGCCCGACGTACTCATGCTGATCCACCTCCTCTGGGACCGCTTCACGCCCCGGGTACGCGAGGCGAACTTCCGCTATTACGATCCGCGCACCGGACACGGAAGCTCGCTCAGCCCCTCGATCCACGCGCTCCTAGCCGCGCGCCTCGGGATGAGCGACGTCGCCCGACGCTACTTCCGCCAGGGCGCCGAGATCGATCTGGCCGACAACATGGGCAACGCCGCCGGCGGCGTGCACATGGCCGCACTCGGCGGGCTGTGGCAGGCCGCCATCTTCGGCTTCGGCGGGGTGCGGACCGGGCCGGATGGAATCACGCTCGAACCGAAGCTGCCACCGAACTGGAAGGCGGTCCGCTTCCCCATCCGCTGGCGAGGCGAGTCGCTGTACGTGAGCATCGACGCGGCCGGCGCCGCCCTACGCCCCCACGAACCGGTCGATCCCCACGAGCCCGTCGAACCGCCGGAGTGACGCCATGACGACGATCCTCGTCCCGCTCGACGGGACGCCCCACGCCACCGTCGCACTCCCCGTCGCCAGGACGCTCGCCGACCTTCTCGACGATACGCTCCATGTGATTCATGTGGCCGAGCGCCACATCCCGCCCGAGGACGTGCTCCGAGAGCTCCACATGACGTCCGAGGAGGTCCGAGGCACCGTCGTCGACCTGAGATCCGGCTCGCCCGCCGAGGCGATCGTCCGCGCCGCACGCGAGGAGGATGATGCCACGATCGTCCTCTGCACACACACCGGGACCGAAAAGCCGTACGGCGCACTCGGACACGTCGCCGAGGAAGTACTCCAACAGACGACGGTGCCCGTCATCCTCGTCCAGCCCGAGCGCGGACACCGCCCCTGGATCGTCGATCACATGCTCCTCCCCCACGATGGCTCCCCCACCACGGCCGAGGGCTTCGCTCCCGCCGCCCGCATCGCGCTCCGCGCCCACGCCGAACTCCTCGTCCTCCACGTCGCCGGCCCCGGCGGCCAGCCCCAGGAACCCGGCACCTACACCCTCCCGCGCTACATGGACCAGCCGCAGCACGAGTGGCCCAACTGGGCCAGTGAGTTCCTCGAGCGCGCCGGGTGCATGGGCCAGTTGCCGCCGGATCTGGAATTGCGCTTGGAGCTGGCCACGGGTGACCCCGGCGAGGAGATCGTGCGCTGTGCCCGTGACCATGGCACCGACCTGATCGTGATGGCCTGGCACGGCCGCGCCGAACCGGAATGCGCGGAGACGTTCAAGACGGTCATCCACGAAGCCCCCTGCCCGGTGGCCGTGTACCGCGTACCGGAGGCCGAGGGCTGACCTCTACGGGAAATCGAGCCAGGCCTCACCGTCGAAGGCAGCCCGTGTAGGGGATTTCCCTACACGCATCTCGCCACCTACCCGACAGACACAGGGATCGCGGGCGTATAGTTTGGGGTTTACGTTCGGGGTAGTGTGCGACAGGCGGGAGTGATCGTGCGAGGGAAAGGGCAGTTGACGAACGGTGCCGACCCTGGGGGTCGTAGTCGTGAGGCGGGCGGCCCACCACGGCGAGTGGGGCCGATCGTCGCATCGTCGCCGCCCACGAGTCCTGGAGGCCGACTGATCGCGCGCCTGTTGCGCGTTCCGCTCTTCTACAAGATCCTGCTGGCGAACGCGGTCCTGGTCGGCCTCGTCGCCGTCGCCGGCCCCGTCCTCGCCATGCACATGGTCCGGGCGTGGCCCGATCTCGCGGCGGCGCAGATCGTGACCGTGGTCGCGTTCATCGGCGTGGTGGTCAGCCTCGTCGTGAACGCGGTGATCCTCCGCGTCGCGCTCTCCCCGATCTGGAGTCTGGAGCGGACGGCGGCGCGAGTCCAGGCCGGTGAGCAGGACGCCCGTGCGCCGCTCTCCATCGTCGCCGACCGTGACCTCGAGCGACTCGTCGTCACCTTCAACGGGATGCTCGACAGCAGTGCCAGCTACCGGCGGCGGCTTCAGGAGATCGCCGCGCGTGCATTGAGGGCGGCCGAGGAGGAGCGCAAGCGGATCTCGCGGGAGTTGCACGACGGCACGGCGCAGTCGCTCGCGGCGCTGCGGATCCGGCTGCGCCTGGCGCGTGCGGCGAAGACCGAAGCGCAGCGTGAGGCGCTGCTCGAGGAGATCAGTGAAGAGATCGGCGAGGCGACGGAGGAGGTCCGTCGCATGGCGCGCGGGCTGCGACCGCCGGCGCTCGACATGCTCGGCCTCGCACCGGCGATCGAGTCGCATGCCCGCGGGCTTGCGGAGGCGACGGGGGTCGCGGTCGAGATCGATCTCGCGCCGGTCAGCGGCGAGCTCACGCCCGAGGCCGAACTTGCGCTCTACAGGGTGGTGCAGGAGGCGCTCTCGAACGTCGTCCGCCACGCCAACGCCACCCGTATCCAGATCCGCCTGCGCCGCCGTGCCGGCTTCATCGAGGCGACGGTCGAAGACAATGGCCGCGGCTTCTCCGTCGACGCCGTGACGGCCGACAGCGACCGAGGTCTCGGCCTGTTCGGCATGCAGGAGCGTGCCGCCTACGTCGGCGGCAGCGTCGACATCCAGAGCCGACCGGGCGAGGGGACCCGGGTGCGCGTCACGATTCCGAGAGTGGAGAGAGAAACCCATGCCTGACACCATCCGCATCCTTCTTGTCGACGATCACGCCGTGCTGAGGGCCGGCCTGCGTGCGCTGCTCGATGCCGAGGACGACATGGTCGTCGTCGGCGAGGCGTCGACGGGTGAGGAGGGTCTGGAGCTCGTGAAGCAGAAGAAGCCCGACGTCGTCGTCATGGATCTGTCGATGCCCGGGATGGGCGGGCTCGAGGCGACGCGTCAGATCGCCGCGCTCGAGCAGGACACGCGCACGCTGGTCCTGACCATGCACGCCGAGGAGGAGTACCTGCTCGCCGTCCTCGAGGCAGGCGGCAGCGGGTACGTGAAGAAGACGAGCGCGGATGAGGACCTGACGAGTGCGATCCGCACCGTCGCCAAGGGCGAGGTCTTTCTCTACCCGAGCGCGGCGAAGCTGCTGCTCCAGGGCTTCCGCGTCCGCGGCGAGCCGAGCGAGCCCGACCCACTCGACCAGCTCAGCGAGCGCGAGCGCGAGGTGTTGGGCTACACCGCCGAGGGCTACAGCTCGAGCGAGATCGGCGAGAAGCTCTTCATCAGCCCGAAGACGGTCGACACCTACCGCTCACGGATCATGGAGAAGCTCAAGCTGAACCACCGCTCGGAGCTGGTGCGCTTCGCACTGAGGACGGGGCTGCTGAAGAGCGAGTAGAGGGGGCGACGGGGGTGCCACCGCCTCTGGATTGCCCTATATTCAGGTCATAGCCCCGGCTCTTTATGCCGGCCCCTGCGTTCGCAATCCGAAGCGCCATGCCCGCCGACATCACCCGATCGGTGCAGTCCCAGCCAGGAAGCGAGCCTCGGCTCGACGAGCGACGGCTGCGTGAGCTCTTCGACCGAACGTTCCAGTTCATCGGGCTCCTCTCGCCGGATGGCACGCTGCTCGAGATCAACCGAACGGCGCTCGACCTCATCGGCGCGAGCCGCGAGGATGTTGTCGGCCTACCGTTCTGGGACACGCCGTTCTGGCGCACGGCTGAGGACCGGGACCGGCTCCGCGCCGGCGTCGCGGCCGCGGCGGCGGGCGAGTTCGTCCGTTACGAAACGGAGCACGAGGCGGCAGGCGGGGGCACCATCGTGGTCGACCTGTCGCTCAAGCCGGTCCGTGGCGAGGACGGGCGTGTCGAGCTGATCATCCCCGAGGGCCGCGACATCACGGATGCGAAGCGTGCCGAGGAGGCGCTCCGCATCTCGGAGGCGAAGTTCAGCGGGATCGTCTCCATCTCCGCCGATGCGATCCTCTCGATCGACGAATCGCAGACCATCATCCACTTCAATCGGGGCGCCGAGGAGATCTTCGGCTACCGCGAGGACGAGATCCTGGGCCAGCCGCTCGAGATCCTGATCCCCGAGGCGTTCCGCCGGGCACACCGCCATCACGTGGAGGCGTTCGGCGCCTCTCCGGTGGCCGCGCGGCGGATGGGCGAGCGCAGCGAGATCGCGGGGCTGAGGAAGAACGGCGAAGAATTCCCGGCGGAGGCCTCGATCTCGAAGCTCGACCTCGGCGGCTCGCGGATCTACACGGTCGTGCTCCGCGACATCACCCAGCGCAAGCGGGTGGAGCGGGCACAGCGCTTTCTTGCCGAGGCCGGCGCCGTCCTCGCCTCGTCGCTCGACTTCGACACGACGCTCGAGAGCATCGTGCGGCTGGCGGTCCCCACCCTGGCCGACTGGTGCGTGATCTACGCGGCCGAGCCCGACGACCGGATCCGGCGGCTCCACTCGGCCCACGCTGATGGGGAGAAGGAGCACCTCCTCGAGCGCCTGGCCACGTACCCGATCGAGGCGAGTCGGCCGCACCCGGTGATCGAGGTCCTTCGCACGGGCACGGCGAGCCTGGAGAACGACGTCGCCGAGGCGCGTGTAGACGCGTTCGCGAGCGACGCCGAGCACGGCCGCATCCAGCGCGCGCTCGGAATGCGCTCCTGGCTCGTCGTCCCCCTCACGGCGCGAGGGGAGGCGCACGGCGCGATCGGCTTCTACCGCGCCGCTGCCCGTCGCGGCTTCGAGCCGGATGAGGTCGCACTGGCGCACGACCTCGCGGGGCGCGCGGCGCTCGCCATGGACAACGCGCGGCTCTACGGCGAGGCGCGGCGCGCGATCGAGGCACGTGACGACCTCCTCGCCGTCGTCTCCCACGACCTGGGCAACCCACTCAGCGCGATCCGTATCGGCACCTCGCTGCTCCTCAAGCACCTTCCGCGCGAGGAGCTCGGCACGGCAGGCTGGCAGCACCTGGACGGGATCCGTCAGTCCGTGGAGCAGATGGAGCGGCTGATCGAGAACCTGCTCCAGGTCAAGCGGCTCGAGGCGGGTCTACTCACGCTGAACCGCCGGAGCCATCGCGTGGCATCCCTCGTCCGTGCGGCGGTCGAGGCCTTGGCGCCGGTGGCCCGTGCCCGCTCGCTCACACTCGACTGCCACCTTTCCGACGACCTGCCGAACGTCCTCGCCGACAGCGACCGGATCCACCAGGTCTTCTCGAACCTGATCGGCAACTCGATCAAGTTCACGCCGGAGGGCGGCGCGATCACCGTGGAGGCCGCACGCGAGGGTGCCGAGGTACGCTTCTGCGTCGCCGACACGGGGATCGGCATCCCGCCGGGGGCGCTGCCCCGGATCTTCGACCGTTTCTGGCAGGCCCGTGAGACGCGCCCCAAGGGCAAGGGCATAGGCCTCGGCCTGTCGATCGTGAAGGGGATCGTCGACGCCCACGATGGTCGCATCTGGGTCGAGAGCCGCGAGGGCGTGGGGACGACGTTCCACTTCACGCTGCCGATCGCGTAGGCGAAGCCCTCGACCTCTGCGTGGCCCGCGGGGGCGACACTCACAGCCGCGCCTGACCGGGCTCGATTTTCAGCGCCACGCCGGCCCTACTCGCCTGGGGCCTCCTGCACCGGCCGGTAGAGCAGGAGCGGCGTGTCGGTACCGCGCAGCACCTTGTCGGCCACGCTCCCGAGCGCGATCCGCTGCCAGCCGCCGCGGCCGTGCGTCGTCATGGCGATCATGCCGACGTCGTGCCTTTTGGCGTACTCGATGATCCCTGCCGCTGCGCTGTCGTACTCCATGACGGCGGTCTCGACCTTCTCCCTGTCGATGTCGATCGACTCAGCCGCGGCCTCGAGCTCCTTCTCGGCCCGCTCCCGCATCTCGACGAAAGCCGGCTCCGGAAGCGAGGGCAGTGCAGGGTCGACCCACGCGGCGCCGTAGGTCGGCGTGACCACACGCAACAGCGTGAGCCGTGCATCGAGTGGCCGTGCGAGCGCGAGGACCGGCTCGAGTATCTGGAGCGAGAACGCGGAGCCGTCCGTCGGCACCAGGATGTGATCGAGCGCCGGCGCACGCGAGGCGTCGATCGGCTCGATCTCCTCCTCTTCCGGCCGCAGGAGCAGTACGGGACGGGTGATGCGCCGGACCAGGCCGTCGGCCACGCTGCCGAGCCACGCTCGGCTGAGCCCGCCACGGCCATGCGTCGTCATCACGACCAGGTCGACGTGCATATCGGCGGCGTATTCGGAGAGGGTGTCCACCACGGGCCCGTCGAGCACCTCCGTCCGCACCTGCACGCCCGCCCCCTCCTCCACCCGCGCGGCCAGTGAACGAAGGTGCGTCTCCTCCTGGACCCGAAGCTCGTGCTCCCACTCCGGGTCGTAGGTCGGCAGTCCGCCGTAGGGCGGCATGGCGATGAGCGGCTCGTGCACCCGCACCAGGTGGACGCGCGCGCCGGTGCGACGGGCGAGGGAGAGTGCCGTGGGGAGCGCCTGCTCGCTGAATGGTGAGCCGTCGATCGGAACCAGCAACGTCGGAGCCATCGTTTCCTCCTGTCCAGAGGATCGTGTCACCGTACACAAGCCGTGCCGTACGGCGAGGTGGTCTGTCGGGCGAGGCCCGATTGAATGTAGGAGCCCGGCGGCAATCCTTCCTCCCCGCCCCCTCCTCGCCACACCCGCCGTTGCGGAGGGAGGAGGACGCCCTCCGGCTGGGGAGGGCGTCCTCAATGGTGAGGAGTCGACTGCGAGGCCGAGTAGGTGAGAGGAACGGCCAGGCGCTCGCCGGCCCTACCCGGGTGCGGCGATCGACCTGGCCTCGTCCGGACGTGCCTCCTCCTGCCATTCGCGCTCGAGTATCCGGCTGATCCTGGAGCGCGTCCCCGTGACTGGCCGGTAGAGCAGGAGCGGTGTCTCGGTGCCGCGCAGCACCTGGTCGGCCACGCTTCCGAGGGCGAGCCGGGCCAGCCCACTGCGGCCGTGCGTGGTCATCGCGATCAGGCCGACGCCGTGCTCCCGGGCGTACTCGAGGATCGCGGTCGGCGGATCGTCGTGGGCGACGACGGCGGTCCTCACCCGCAGCCCGTGGGTGACCAGCCCCTCCGCCATTGCGCCGAGTGCCTCGGTCGCGACGGCCCGCCTCCGTGCAAGCTCGGGCGGCGGCATTTCCGGGTCCATCCCGAGGGCGCGTGCGGTCGGCACCACGCGCAGCAGCGTAAGACGCGCGCCGAGCGGCCGTGCCAGCGCCAGGGCTCGCCCGACCACCTGCTTCGAGAAGGCGGACCCATCGGTCGGGATCAGGATGTGGTCGAACGAGGGCGCGTGCCGCACGTCCAGGTCGAGCGCTTCCGCGCCCACCTCACCCGGCCGCAGGAGCAGGACCGGCCGGGTGCACTTCCGCACCAGCACGTCCGCCACGCTGCCGAGCCACGCGCGACTGAAGGCGTTGCGGCCGTGCGTCGTCATCACGACGAGGTCGGCGTCGACTTCTTCGACGCAGCTCGCGAGCGCACTCGCGACCGGACCATCGATCACCACCGCACGCGCCTCCACACCCGCCTCCACCACGCGACTCGCCAATTCACGAAGCCGTGCCTCCTCCTCGAGCCGCATCTCCCGGTCCCACGCAGGATCAGGGACGGGAACGTCGCCGAATGGCGGGCCGGTGAACACCGGCTCGTGTACCCGCACCAGCTGTAGTCGAGCGCCGGTCCGCCGCGCGATCG
>CALKIP010000043.1 GCA_937995995.1 uncultured bacterium | reverse complement strand
ATGAAGCCCAGCCGTCGGCGCGGCGACCGAGCCGCGTGCACGGGCGAAGACCGTCTGATAGCGCTCCCGGTCCTCCGGCCCCGGCTCGCGCTCGACGTAGGGCGGTAGCGGCATGCGGCCGTAGCGTTCGAGTGCAATGTCCACGGGTAGTGGGGTCACCAGCCGAACGATCCGTCCCCCCTCCGGCGTCGAGTCGATGATCTCGACGCTCAGTTCGTCGGACACCTCGACCACTCGCCCGGGCTTCAACTTTCCGCCGGGGCGCACCAGCGCCTCCCAGAGGGTGCCTTGGGCACCTGCGGCGCCAGGGCCAGCGGGGTGAGAGTGGGCGTCCGGGCGTTGTGGGGCGGCGCCCGGTTCGCGCTCGCCGAGGGGGCGAAGGAGGAGGACCTCGGCGGCAGCGCCCGTGGGCTTTCGACCGACGAGCCGAGCCGGGAAGACGCGGGTTTCGTTGAGGACCAGGGCGTCGCCCGCGGGGACGAGGTCCAGCAGGTCGCGAAAGGTGCGGTGCGCAACGGCGCCCGTGGCGCGGTCAAGGACCAGCAGGCGGCTCTCGTCGCGACGCTCGTGCGGGTACTGCGCAATGCGGTCGGGCGGCAGTACGAAATCGAACGCCGCGGTCGGAAGGCTCTCAGGCGCCCGGTTCACCGACCCGCTCGCCTTCCCCGATCAGTTCGCGTACCTCGCGCACCCGGTCGAGCCGAATCCAGAGTTGGCCGGCACCGGCGGGCTGCCACGTGGCGACGTAGGCCAGCACGACCCGCTCGAGTGGGTGCGTCGCCGGATCGTTGCGCCGCTCGAAACGGTGACAGAGCGAGCCGAGGTCTATCTCGAACTTCGCCTCGAGGCGTCGCAGCGCGCCGAAGCGTTCGAGTGCTTCGGTCGCGCCGGACGCCTTGAGCGCGCCGCTCATGCGTCTGTGCGAATTACCGTGCTCGGCGAAGCGCGTGGAGAGCAGTCTGCAATCCTCCGCGCTCAGACATACGACGTCCACTTCAACCCTCGAACAGGCTCTGCTGCGATTCCGGTGCCTGCTGCCGCTCCGCCGGAAGCGCGAAGCCGAACCGCTCGAATGCGCGATTCGTTGCCACTCGCCCACGCGGCGTGCGCATCAGGAACCCATTCTGGATCAGGAACGGCTCGTAGACTTCCTCCAGCGTCCCCGCGTCCTCGCCTACCGCCACGGCGAGCGTGTTCAGACCGACGGGGCCGCCGTCGAAGTGCTCGATCAGCGCCTTGATCACCCGGCCGTCCATCTCGTCGAGTCCGTACTCGTCCCCGTCGAGCATCTGCAAGGCCTCGTCCGCGACGGCCTTCGTGATCACGCCGTCCGCCCGGACCTGCGCGTAGTCTCGGACCCGGCGAAGCAGTCGGTTCGCGACTCGCGGCGTACCCCTGGAACGGCGTGCGATCTCCCGCGCGCCATCCGAATCGCACTCCACCTGCAGGATCTCGGCGCTGCGCTCGATGATGAACGCCAGTTCCTTCGTGTCGTAGTAGTTCAGCCGCTGGATGATCCCGAACCGCGCGCGCATCGGCGGCGTGAGCAGTCCGAAACGCGTCGTCGCGCCGACCAGCGTGAACCGCTCGACCGGCATCGTCACCGTCTGGGCCCGTGGGCCCTCGGACAGCCGGATGTCGATCTTGTAGTCCTCCATCGCCGGGTAGAGGAACTCCTCGATGATCGGCCGCAGACGATGGATCTCGTCGATGAAGAGGATGTCGCCTTCGCGCAGGTTGGTCAGGATGCCGACCAGATCGCCCGGCTTCTCGAGCACCGGGCCCGACGTCGTCTTGATGTTGACGCCCAGCTCGCGCGCCATCAGCATCGCGAGCGTCGTCTTCCCCAGCCCCGGCGGGCCGTGGAAGAGGACGTGGTCCAGCGGCTCGCGACGAGCCAGCGCCGCATCGACCGCGATCTTCAAACTCTCCTTCACCTTCGGTTGGCCCACGAATTCGGCCAGACGCTGAGGTCTCAGAGAGAGTTCGACCGCACTCTCCTCGGTCAATACTTCAGGGGTCGTGATCTCGGATCGCATCGGCTGCCTGCGATGGAGGGTTGCCTCTCGGCCGGCTACGACGCGGCCCCTCGGCCGCGCCCGCCCCGGCTCTCGTCCCGGATGCGTAATGCTACCCCACGCACACCGAAACTTTCCCGAAAACGGACGACCGCGGATCCCGGGGCCAGACGATCAAGGAAGGTAACGAAGCGCGGGCGGGGGTGCCAGTTGACGACCCTTGTGAAGGGCGCCCGTTCAGTGGAACACGGCGCCGTGCGGCACGTGCCTCAGGTGGCGCGGCGGGTCTGTCGAGAGGAATGGATCGCCCAGTGATGGCGTCCGCAGTTGCGGCATACCCGGCGTCGGAGTCGCGGAAAGATCCGGGTCAGCATGGCTATGGCCGACGGGCGCACGTACGGTCTGTCGGTGTCGGAGGATCGGCAGTAGGGACAACGTGCAGGCTTCATGATACAATCCGGGCTCTCGTCTGCTGCTCGTAGGCCTCGGTTCGGTCGAAGGAACGCGCGAGGACGATGATCTGTGACATTCGCCACGTGCCGAATCTCGCTGCAGAATCCATGCTCGACGGAGCGCAATGCCTGTAAATGCCCTTGCGACGGCGCGATCCACATTTCCCGCCCAACCTACGCACGCGGGCCAGATTTGCGCAAATGGGTCCAGGTGTCACAACATTATGACTGGTACGTCGTTATAGGTACGGGAGCGGCCGGTCGGGTCGGCAGTCGCGAACGAAGGCACCGACGCTCGTGTAGAATCCGGCCAGGGACCCCACCACTGGAGGCGAAATGTCTCACGTAGTTCCTGCAAAAACTTCCCCCCTGCTGCGTCTTCTGGTGCTTGCGGTGGTCGTCGCCGGATCGGCGGCGTGTGGCGGCAAGACGGTCACGCGCATCGATCCTTCCTCGGTCACGGACCTCTCGGGCCGTTGGAACGACACCGACTCGCGACTGGTCGCGAACGAGTTGATCCAGCAGAGCCTTTCGGCGCCTTGGGCACGCGTCTACTCGGAGATGCACGGTGGCCAGCGGCCGGCGGTGATCGTGGGCAGCTTCGACAACCGGACGCTTGAGCACATCCCGGTCGGCACGTTCGTCCGCGACCTGGAGCGCGCCTTCGTCAACTCGGGTGCGGTGCGCGTCGTGGCGAGTGCGGACGAGCGGCAGGGCGTGCGGGCGGAGCGTGAGGACCAGCAGGAGAACGCACGCGCCGACACGCGGGCCCGCATCGGCCAGGAACTCGGCGCCCGGTACATGCTCCAGGGCGAACTGCAGGCCATCGAAGACCAGGAAGGACGGGAGAAGATCGTCTACTACCAGGTCGACGCGACGCTCGTGGACCTGGAATCGAACGAGAAGATCTGGGTCGGCCAGCACAAGATCAAGAAGTACATCGAGCGCAGCCGCCTCGGCTGGTGAAGACGGCGAGGGACTGCAACCCCCATAGGAGGTGCGCATGACGAATCGTTGGTTCGTGCTGGCGATCCTGGCCCTGGCCGCGTGCACGCCGAAGCGAATCCGTGAGGAGCCGATTCTGGAGAACGGTGACCGGGTGAGGAGCGTCGATGGCACGGTCGCGGTCGTGCGGAACCAGGCGGCCGTCGATGAGGCCGAGCGGCTGGACGAGCGCGATGCCCTGACCGCGGAAGCACTCGCGAGCTGCCAGCCCGAGGTCTGCCGGGCCATCACGCGTGGCGAGGTGGCGCTCGGCATGAGTGAGACGCAGGTCATGGCCGCGACGCGGACGACGCCGAGCGCGTGGACCGTGCGCCGCGCGGGCAACGCCACCGTAATGGTGCCCGTCTCAGAAACCCATGCCGCCCGGGATGCGGTGGGCGAGATCGCAATGGTACAGCTTCGAGGCGGACGTGTGGCGGCCTACAGCTACAACGAGGCGCAGGGCGTGCGTCTGGTCGACTCGCCTGAGGACGCCACGACGACCGGGCGCGCCGCCGCACTCGCCGAGATGCTGATCCGCGAAGGTGACGACCTCGTGGCCCGCGGCGACCTGGACGGTGCGCTCGACCGCTACGATCGCGCGAGCGTGCTCCGTGCCGATCCGCTCCTCGACTACCGCATTGCCACCGTACTCGACAAGCAGCTACGGCCGATCGAGGCGCTCGTCCGCTATCGCCTCTTCCTGCACCGACTGGAGCTGGAGAAGATCGAGGCGGTCGGCGACGCCTACGCGAAGATGGCCGATGCGATCGCCCACGCCCGTGAGCGGATCATCATCCTGGAGAAACACGACGGCTGATCGATGCGAGGCCGTGCAATGTGCGGCGCCGGCCTGCGCCACCTCGTGCTCGTCGGGCTCACGCTCGTGGCGAGCACGGGGTGCGCCCGGCTCTTCTCGCACTACGACGTCGCTCCGAGCGGGCTCCAGAGCCAGGACGACCGACTCCGCCGACTCCTCGCCCTCGGCCACGCGGACTCGGCGCTCGCCGCCGTGTTGCCCGATGCGGACGCCGCACCGGACGACGAGCTGCTTCAGGCGCTCTACACGGGGATCCTTGCCCACTACGCCGGCGCGTACGATACGAGCAACGTCGCGCTCCAGCGCGCGGCCGATCTGGCCGAGGACCGCTACACCAAGAGCGTGTCCCGGGCAGCGCTCTCGCTGGTAACGAGCGACAAGACGCTCGCCTACGAGCCCGGCTGGACCGAGCGCCTGCTGATCCACTACTACGGCGCGCTGAACCGGCTGCGGCAGGAGGACCGGGTGGGCGCGGCCGTCGAGGCCCGGCGCCTCGCCTCTCTCCTCGAACGGGAGGCGAGTCGCGACGCCGACCCGCGCACCGTCCGGCTTCGCGCCTTCCTGCGCTACTTCACCGGGATCGTCTTCGAAGCCACGGGCGAGTGGACCGACGCCGACGTCGCCTACAGGAACGCACTGATTCTCGCCTCTCGTGGCGACACGCTCCCCGAGCCCGAGGCGCTGCCGGACACGTTGGGTGAGGTGGTGGTGGTGGTCGAGCAGGCGTATGTGGCACACAGGGTCGAGCAGTCGCTGGTCGTGCCGTTGCACCCCGTGGAGGTCGAGTGGCTGACCGGCTCCGAGGGCGATGAGCGCGCGGCCGCCGCCGCCGAGGTCGCTGCGCGCATCGTCGCCTACGGCCTCATGAGTCCCGGCCACAGCCGCTGGTACGACCGCCGGCCGCCGACGATCTTCGTGGATCTGCCTTCGGACCGCTATTACGAGGACGCGTGCCGGAGGCGAGCCGAACGTGAGCAGAAAGAGAACGGCGACGAGAAAGAGGACTGCACCGATTACGGTAATCCGTACATACTTCGAGTCGCCTGGCCCACGTTCCGTCTGGACCGGGAGCCCGCGCGAAGGGTCCAGGTGGTGACGGGTGACGGTGCGACCGCGTCGCTCCTCTACCCGGCGGATGTATCGGAGGCGGTGGTACGCGATTTCGAGGACGAGCGCACGCTCGTCATGGCCCGGACGGTCGCACGCGCGATCTCCAAGCTCGCACTGACCCGGGGAGTGGAGCGTAACGTGGGAGGGGATGCGGAATGGGTGGGCCGCGTGCTCGGCGCGCTCACCAACGTGGGGACGGCGCTGCTCGAACAGGCGGACACTCGGTCCTGGCAGCTTCTTCCGGCCCGGGTCGGGCTCGCGCGCCTGCGCCTTCCACCCGGTACCCACGAGATCGCACTCCAGATCGGCTCTGGAGGGGCGAATGCCCGGCGAGTCGTGATCGGATCGGTCGAGGTCCGCCCCGGCACGATCACGGTCCTCTCCGCCCGAAGCTGGCATTGAGGAACACGACGCTGTCCCCGTGCAGCGTTCGGCCGTCATGATCACGCACCGTGCGACTTCGGCGCAGGACCCGATCTTGCACGCGGCACACGAGATGAGACTGCACCCGACACGGGCAGCGATGCCGCGCCCGCACAGAAAACGGAAATGAACATGCGCCGATCGATCTTCTTCGGGCTCGTCCTCGGACTCCTCGCCGCGACCTCTCCCGTGGCTGCACGGCAGCAGTCCCCGACCCAGCGGAGCCAACAACCGACCGATTCGTCTGCCGCGCTGGAAATCGATGAAAACACGCGAAGCGTAGCGGGATCGTACTGGACGTTCGGTGGGCTCTACTACGCGGAGAACAACAACTACGACCTGATGGCGTTCGTGGGCCAGTCGTGGCCACTCGGCCAGAACGGCGGCTGGACCATGCGTGCGGGGCTCGGTGCCGGGATCAGCTTCTACGGCTACAACGATGCCGGCGCACTCAGTGGACTGCAGGTCGGATTGGAGCGCGTGCTTACCGGGGACATCATTCAGCTCCGGAACGGTGAGCCGCTCGAGATCTACGCGGTGGTGGGCGGCGGCGCGTACGCGGGCTGGAAGCTGCAAGAGAATCCCGAAGGGACACAGCTCGTTCCCGTGGCCTCGGCGGGGATCGGGGTGCGCTGGCGCGGCGGCGCGCCACACGATCCCATGGTGAGGCTGGAGCTCTACCGCGAGGAACGTTTCTCCGGCTTCGACGAGCGGCTCTATCTGCGCTTCGACTATCTGCGCCCGCGCGGTGTCCAGCCGCCGCCTAGCCCACCGCCGCCAGTGCAGCCTTGATCAGCGCGGGGCCTTCGA
>CALKIP010000042.1 GCA_937995995.1 uncultured bacterium | reverse complement strand
CGTCTACGAAGCCACGCTGAAGGTCTCGCGCCGCTAAGTCTGCCGGCCGCTCTCCAGGCGCCGGTGGCGACGACGCGCCCGACCGCCGCCACCGTTCGCACCTGAACCTGTCGGCTCGCCGGAATGTCGATCCCGCTTCGGTCGCGCCCCGACCTGCAGATTGCGCTGGTCGGGGCGCAACGCGTTGGCTATCTTGGTCATCTGTTCCCCCATCCAACCCGAGGTACGCGATGACCTTGACTCGCGAATGCGCTATCCGGAGTGCCGGGTCGGCTTCCCGGCGGGCGCACCGATTCTCCGTGGCCGCTCTCGCCCTGGCGTGCATGGCGGCGACCGCCTGTGCCTCCGCGCGCTCTGCGCCGGCGCCACAGGCATCGGCCCGGCCGGCGGGAGGCGGCCAGGCAGGCAATACCGGTACGTCGTACGAGAAGGTGGTGTCCGGTGCAAAGAGCGACGCCGGGCTCTTCACCGTGCATCGGACCGACGACGCCCTCCTCTACGAAATCCCGGACTCGCTCCTGGGCCGCGACATGCTGCTCATCAGCCGCATCGCGGCGGTACCGTCGAACCTGGGCGGCTACATCCCGGCCGGCTACAAGGCGCACGAGCAGGTGGTGCGCTGGGAGCGGGTCGGTGACCGAGTGCTGCTGCGCAAGGTCTCGTACGAGCAGGTCGCCGACGAATCGGCGCCGATCGCGGTCTCGGTGGTGAGCAACAACTTTGCGCCGATCATCCGGTCGTTCGGGGTGAAGGCCGAGGGGCCGGACGGCGGCAGCGTCGTCATCGACGTGACGGACCTCTTCGAAGACGACGTACCGGCGATCAGCGGGCTGCGCCAGCAGCAGCGCACCAGCTACGGCGTGCGCCGCCTCGACGGCAGCCGCACGTTCATCAACTACGCGCGAAGCTTCCCGCTGAACATCGATGTGCGGCACACACTGACTTTCGACGCGACCCGGCCGCCGTCGAACGCCAACACCGGCACGATCTCGATGGAGATGCACCAGTCGATGGTGCTCCTCCCGAAGGAGCCGATGCGGCCGCGCTTCGCCGATGCCCGCGTGGGGTTCTTCGGCATCGAGCGGGTCAACTTCGGGCTGAACGAGCAGAAGGCAGCCACCGAGCGCTTCATCCGTCGCTGGCGGCTGGAGCCGAAGGACCCCGCGGCGTATGCGCGTGGCGAGCTCGTCGAGCCGGTCAAGCCGATCGTCTACTACCTCGACCCCGCCACGCCGAACGAGTGGCGCTCGTGCGTGCGGCAGGGAATCGAGGACTGGCGCGGCCCGTTCGAGACGGCGGGTTTCAAGAACGCGATCATCGCCAAGGACCCGCCGTCGCCCGAGGAGGATCCCGAGTGGAGCGGCGAGGACGTGCGCTACTCGGTCGTGCGCTGGGCGGCGAGCACGACGCGCAACGCCCAGGGCCCGAGCGTCTCCGATCCACGCAGCGGCGAGATCATCGAGAGCGACATCGTCTGGTACCACAACCATCTGCGTAGCTATCGCAACCGGCTGATGTTGGAGACCGGCGCGGCGAACCCACTGGCTCGCTCGCTCCCCGTCGACCAGGACCTCATGTGCGAGGCGATGCGCGCCGTCATCGCCCACGAGGTCGGTCACGCGCTCGGGCTGCCGCACAACATGGTCGCGAGCTCGGCCTACCCGGTCGACTCGCTGCGCTCGGCTACCTTCGTGCGCCGCATGGGGATCGCGCCGACGATCATGGACTACGCACGGCAGAACTACATCGCCCAGCCCGGCGACGGTCTGGAGGGCACGGACTTCATCCGCCGGATCGGCCCGTACGACCACTACGTCATCAACTGGGGCTACCGTGTGCTCCCGGAAGCGCCGACGGCGGAGGCCGAGCGGCCGATCCTGCACAGCTGGATCATCGAGAAGGCGCACGATCCCGTCTATCGCTTCACGCCCCAGGGCACGGCCGACCCGCGCGTCCAGACCGAGGATCTCGGTGACGACGCAGTCCGGGCCAGCGGCTACGGCATCGCCAACCTGAAGCGTGCCGCGGCGAACCTCGTCGAGTGGACGTCGAAGGAAGGCGAGGATTACGAGGATCTGAAGGAGCTCTACGGCGAGCTGGTCGGTCAGTGGAGCCGCTACGTGCGTCACGTGGTCAACATCGTCGGTGGCGTGCACGAGACGCTCAAGACCGCCGATCAGGACGGTGCCGTCTACGAGCCAGTGAGGCGGGAGCGGCAGAAGGAAGCGCTACGTTTCCTCGACCAGCAGGTCTTCCAGCCGCCCACGTGGCTGGTCGATCCGAAGATCCTGGTCCTGCTCGAGAGCGACGGCGGCGTGGAGCGACTGACCACGCAGCAGGTCCGCGTCCTCGAGGCGCTGCTCTCGACCGACCGCATGCAGCGCATGGTCGAGGTCGAGGCGTACGCACCCGATGTCGCCTATCCGCTCACGGAGTTCCTCGACGACCTGCGCGCCATGATCTGGGCCGAGCTCGGCTCCGCGCGTTCGATCGATGTCTACCGTCGCGGGCTCCAGCGCGGCTACCTGGAGCGGATGAAGGAACTGCTGGCCGAGGAGCGTGAGCAGGCGTCCGGCCCGCAAGCGCGCCCCGGCCGCCGTGTCGAGTTGAGCCGCTCGGACATCCGGCCGCTCGTGCGCGCCCAGCTCCGTGCGCTCCGCTCGGATGTTGCCGCCGCAGCGGCCCGCGCACCGGACGCGATGACGCGCGTGCACCTGCAAGATGTGCTGGTGCGGATCGACCGGATTCTGGATGCGCCGCGCCCGCCGGTGGTCGCGTAGCGGGCCAGTCGCCTAGCGGACCAGAAACCGGGATCCAGTTTCGCTACACGCAGGGATTGAAAGTCCACGGTGCCCCGGCCTGACCAGGCCAGGGCACCGTGGATCCCCCTGAACGATTCGCGACAGTGGTCTGCGACACCTTGACGTCAGGTGGGGTCGATTCCGGAAATCGGGTCCAGGTCCACCGGAGTTGAAATCGGGTCCAGGTCCGCCGCAGGTGTGGGCTGTGCCCTCCAGCGGTCGATTTCCTCCGCGAAGCCCCTCGCCACGGCCGCCAGGTCGACCGGCACCGTCGTCGCGGTCTCGACCCGTGCCAGGACCCGCTCCAGGCTCACGCTCGCTTTCCCGTAGGTGGAGTCCGTGGCCAGTGCGGCCCGGTAGGCCTCGATCGCCTCACGGAGATGCCCGCTCCGTTCCAGCGCGATTCCGAGATTGTTCTGAAAGCGTGCCCGGTTCGGCTGTAGCTCGACAGCACGCGCCAGCGGTGGCAGTGCTTCCTCGTAGCGGCCCTCCCGGATCAGCAGCAGGCCGAGGTTGTTCATCGTCCACGCGTCGCGGTGGTCGATCACGAGCGCCTCTCGGTACGCGTCGATGGCCTCGTCGGTCATGCCCAACTCGGCGTACGCGTTGCCCAGCACCCGCCAACCCTCACCCGACTCCGGCTCGAGCTCGACCACGCGCTCGATGTGCTCCAGAGCGTCCGAGGCTTTACGCTGCTCCAGGAGTACGCGGGCCAGGTTGGTCAGCCCCTTCACGTGCGACGTATCCGTCTCCAGTGTTCTCCTGAGTGCGGCCTCGGCTCGCGCGTGGTCACCGTCGCGCCACGCCGAGATGCCCAGCATGTAATGACCCCACGGGTTGTCCGGGCGACGAGTCGCGTAGGCCTCGAAGTACTCCGCGGCAAGGCCGTACTCACCGCTCCGGAAGACCTTCTCCGCGTCCGAGTAGGACACGTCCGCCGGAACGGCTGGCTTCGGCGGCTCCGGGCTGCTCGGCACGGGAGCGCCTCCGCCCGGCACCCACCCGGCCGGCCGCGTGTCCGAGACGAGGCGCGCCCCGGGGCTTCCGGCCTGCTCCGACCGTACGCTCGTGGCCACGCGACCGTCGCGACCCGAGGGCTCGCCGTCGACACGTGCACGGTCCTTCGTGTTCAGCTCGCAGGCGGGCAGCGTCGCGATGGTGAGCCCGAGCACCGCGGCGAGCACGCTGCGGCGGAGCGGCAGAAGGTGGTTCTCGCGCTGTGGGGTGTGGCCTTGCACTCGGTCCGCGACCCGGTCGATCCGCTCGGGATGGCTCCTCATGAGTTCCTCCTTGGTCGTGCGCCGGTCCACCGGCGCAGGTGAGTGATTGCGGTCGACCGAGAGGAGGGCAAGGCGATGGCCGGCGGGTGGAGGTGGGTGGTGGGTGTGCGGTAAGTGGTTGGGGCGGCGCGTGTTAGGGTCGTTTTGGTGCGCTGGGAGGTGGGGGTGGGGTGTGGGAATTCGTGGAACAATGGACACGCCCGGATGTGGGAGGTCGTGTCCATTTGGACACGGCCGGCCCGTCGGACGACGGTTCGTCGGACCACGTTTCAATTTTAAGTATTGCTCCAAACAGCTATGTGGCTGAACTCGGCGCACGGCGTTCAGGTACGGACCTGAAAACCGGCGGCGGACAGGCCAAGTGTGTTGCTCATCGCAGGTTGGCAAGCCCGGCCCCTGCAATGCCCGGTGCTGAAGCCCCCACGGCGCGGTGGGCCATCCGCATGTGAGCTCCGGCCAATATTGAAAATTGAAACGTGGTCCGGTCGTCCGGTCAGGTGGGCCGCTCGATCTCCAGCCTCCGCATGATCTTGAGCAGGCTCGCATGGTCCGCCAGCCCCAGCGCCTCCGCCGTACGCGTGATGTGCCACTCGTGTGCGTGCAGCGCGGCGAGGACGATGGCGCGTTCGGCCTCGGCCTTCCGCTCCTGGAAGGTGCGTGGCCTGGCGGTGTCCGCGGTGGCCGGTGCGTTCGCCGTCCCCCCGCCCCGGCTCCCCACCTCGCCGGCCGCGTCCCTGCCGCCAGCGTCTTCCGCCGTGCCCGTCCACCCCGTGACGGTAGTTGCGCGCCGCACGTTCCCCGCGACATCCGCCGGCACATCATCCGCCCCGATGGTGTCACCATCGGCGGCGATGAGCATCCGCTCGACGACGTTGCGCAGCTCGCGCACGTTGTTCCGTCTCCAATCGTAGCCGATCAGGAGCGCGAGTGCGTCCTGGCTCACCCGCTTGCGTCGCATCCCGAAGCGCCGGCAGAGCTGGACGAGGAAGTGGTCGACGAGGATTGGGATGTCCGAGGTGCGTTCACGCAGTGGCGGCACGCGCAGCACGTGGACGTTGAGGCGATAGAGGAGGTCCTGGCGGAAGGTCCCCTCATCGACGGCGCGTTCCAGGTCGCGGTGCGTCGCGGCGACGACGCGGGCATCGATACCGATCGTCCGGTCCCCGCCCACGCGGGTGATTTCGCGGTTCTCGAGGGCGCGCAGCAGCTTGGCCTGTGCGGGGGCTGGCAGGTCGCCGATCTCGTCGAGGAAGATCGTGCCGCGGCCGGCGCGCTCGAAGGCGCCTCTGCGCTGGCGGTCCGCGCCGGTGAAGGCGCCGCGCTCGTGGCCGAAGAGTTCGCTCTCGACCAGGTTCTCGGGGAGCGCGGCGCTGTTCACCGGCACGAACGGCTGCTCCTCGCCGGGGCCGAGTGCGTGCAGGTCACGGGCGACGAGCTCCTTGCCCGAGCCGCTCTCGCCCAGAATGAGGACGGGGCTCGGGATCGGCGCGAGCTTGCGGATCTCCTCGCGGAGCCGCTGCATGGGCGGGCTCGAGCCGATGAGCGACGTCTCGGCGTCGAGTCGCGCACGCAGCGTACGCACCTCGGCGACGAGGCGTCCGCGCTCGAGGGCGTTGCGGACCTCCTGCACCACGCGCTGCATCGGCTCCGCCTTGTCGATGAAGCCGAAGGCGCCGAGGCGCACGGCGCGCACGCAGCGGTCGTAGTCTCCGGTCCCGGTGTAGACGATGACGGGCACGTCGACGCCGAGCTCTCCCATGCGCTCGAGGACCTCGAATCCGTCCATCCCCGGCATCTCGAGGTCGAGGATCACGCAGTCGATCTCCTCGTCGGCCAGTGCCTCGAGTGCGTCCGGCCCGGAGGTGGCTATGCGCACGCGCCAGCCGCCGAGGCGCTGGAGGTCGTAGGCGTACTGGTCGGCCAGGGCAGGGACGTCGTCGACGATGAGGATGCGTGTCACGGCGTTCTCGGGGGTGCGGGGTCGTGCATGTGCCGACCCATTCAACACGTTCTACAGGTTCTACGAGGTCTACACGTTCTACACGGTAGGCAGCTCGATGGTGAAGCGGGTGCCCGCGCCGGGTTCGCTCTCGACGGTGATGCGCCCCTCGAGGTCGCTGACCAGCCGTCGCACGATCGAAAGCCCGAGGCCGGTCCCGCTCGGCTTCGTCGTGTAGAAGTCCTGGAAGATGCGGGCGCGCTCCTCGGCGTCCATGCCGCGGCCGGTATCGGCCACGATCAGGCGGATCCGCGCGCGGTCGCGTGCCCGCTCGGAGCGTGTCGCGGCGTGGGTACCCCGTGGTTCGACTCCGCGTCCACCGCCCGCGTCGTCGCGTGCTCGTTGCGTGCGTATCGGGGCGCGTGTCGCGGTGCGTGCACCCTGCGGTTCGACTCCGCGCCCACCGTCCGCGGCGTCGCGTGCTCGCTCGAGGCGTGTCGAGACGGTGACGCTCCCGCCGTTCCCTTCCAGACTCTCCACTGCGTTGACGACGAGGTTCTCCACGATCCTTCGTAGCGCGACGGGGTCCGCGTGCACGGGTGGCAGCCGGGGCGCCAGATCGGTGAGGATCCGTATCGCGGCACGGTCACCGGGTGTCGTGGCGGCGACATCGTCACCCGCGGTCCGGGCCGCTCGATTCCCGCCATCCGTACGCACCGTCCTGCGGTCTCTGGTCGTGGAACCGTCGTGACCAGCTACACGGATTTCCGGCCCGGCGCCGTCCATGCGTCCGGGAGAGTCCCGCACAACCTCCCGCACGATGGCGTTGAGGTCGCACGGGTGCGAATCTCGAACTGGCGAGAGGCGCGCGTAGTTTCCCGCGAGGTTGTGCAGGTAGTCGATGCTGGACTCGAGGGTGTGCTGGCGCTCGAGGAAGACCGCAGGCAGCTCGTCCGGTCGTTCGTGCGCGAGCTGGGCCAGGTGGCTCACCACGTTGCGGATCGGGGTGAGCCCGTTGCGCACGTCGTGGTTCACCTGCCGTGCGATCTCACCGACCGTGGCTCGCCGCTCCGCCTCGCGCAGCCGCGCGGCGCCGATGCGGAGGCGGTAGGCCATGCGGTCGAGCACGCGGGAGAGCGCGCCGATCTCGTCGGCCCGGCCGGTCTCGAACTTCACGTCGAGGCGGTCGAGGTCGAGGCGGCCGGTCTTGCGCGCCAACTCGGCCAGGGGACGGGAGAGGCGCGTCGCGATCGCGAGGGCGAAGAACACCGCGAGTGCGCCGGTGAGGGCGAGCATGGCGGCCAGCCACCGGTCCATGTCGCGGCGGATGGCGTCCACGGGCGCGGTCGAGGCGTGGACCACGAATCGGGCGTGGACGACGGCATCATGGGAAGGTGGTCGTCCGTCGAGGGTCGATTCTCCGCCGTCGATGGCCGATCCTCCGCCGTCGATGTAGCGGACGACGACCTCGCGGGTGTACCCGGGCGCACGTCTGCCGTGATCGGTTCGGCTGCCATCACGGGAGGCCGCGCTGGCCTGCCGCCCAGCGCTCCGCCCTTCGTCCTCGCGCGGCGACCCCGCAGCCGCGACCGTTTCGTGAACGGGGGCCTCCCGGTCAGGCCCGCCATCGGTTGCTACACCATTATCCGGCAGCTCCAACCGGACCTCGAGGCCGGTGCCGTGGGCCATGCGGTCCAGGAAGTCGGGGTCGACGGCCGTGCCGCCCATGAGCGTGAGCGTGCGCGGGCCCACGGTCACCTGCCGTGCGCGGGCGAGGGCGAGGAGCGGGCCCGTGGCCGTCGGGACGGTGACGAGGGTGCCGTCGCCATCCGCGTGCGCCACCGCCGCCGACAGCCCGGGGTCCACGGCATCGTACTCGTTACGGAAGTGCCCGGAACTGAGCACGCGGCCGTGCTCGTCCTGGATACGGAGCACGTCGAGGCCGCCGAGCGCCATCGCCTGCCCGGCGTAGTCGAGGAGGTAGGTGCGATCGGCGGCGTGGCCGTCGAGCACGGCGCGGCGGAAGCGGTTGTCGGCGGCCATGGCCCGCGCGACGCGCTCGAGCCGCGCATCCACGGCGGACGCTTCACGGGCGAGGTCGGCCTCGACGACGTCGGCGAGCGCCGCGACCCGTTCCTCATACTGGCTGGCCAGGCGCACCGTCACCTCGTCGCGTACGCGCAGGCCGAAGAAGGCGAGTGGCGCGAGTGCGAGTGGAAGGCACGCCAGGAGCAGCTTCGCACGAAATCTCATGGCTGCAAATGTGGGTGAGCCGAGGCCGGTGCGGACGCCGGTACATGCGGCATCAAAAGGAAGCGGTGGTCCGCGGCCCGGTCCGTCGGGGCACCGCCAACGGGTGCCGAAGCTCGCCGGATCGCGTCCAGCAGCAGTGTGCCGTTCCCGTCGACCGCCACGCCGCCCACGCCCCGGCGCACGATCAGCGTCTTCCGCGTCTCGATCAGCGGTACGATCGTCGCGCCGCCGTTCTCACCCCCGCCCTCGCCCGACGCGGTCCACGGTGCGTGGCCGAAGAGATCCACCAGGACGTCACACGCCGCAGCCCCGGCGCTGTGATCGACGGGCACGATGAAGGCGAACTCGTCTCCTCTCCCCAGCGCCTCGGCGAAGGCGCGCGCGGCCAACGGTTCGGCGGTGAGTGGAGCACCAGAAGGCGACGCCCTGGAGAGCGACGCCCCTGGCAGAGCGTCGACGAGCCAGGCGGCGTCCGGCCGGCGCGGGTCCAGCGCGAGTGCGACCAGGCGTTCGGCGAGCGCCCGCCCCGCAGCATCACCGGCCAGGTACACGATATGGCGGCCGTGGAGTGCCGGCGCGGAGGGCCGTGCCTGTCCACGAGCCGAGCGGCGGCCGATCCCGCCGCGAGCGGCAGCCATGGGCGTGTTCCGCGCACATGTGGCAGGATCGGCAAGCTCTGCAGGCGCGGGCCGGGCATCGGAGCGGACCGCATCACGCGCCAGTGCCGCGAGCACCGCCTCCGGAGGACGGACGAGACGGAAGGGGCGCCCGCTCGCCGTG
Source organism: uncultured bacterium (assembly GCA_937995995.1). Lineage (GTDB taxonomy): Bacteria > Gemmatimonadota > Gemmatimonadetes > Longimicrobiales > RSA9 > CALBZE01. The sequence continues at coordinate 1,991 of CALKIP010000042.1, read as the reverse complement.
TCGGGGCGCGCGTGCGTCGCTCTCGTGACCAGGAGGTAGGTGCGGTCCCACGCCAGGGGGATCGTGCGAAAGTCGGCGGCATCGGCAGCGTAGCCGACGACGTCGGGATCGCCTGTCACGATCAGGTCGGCTCCCGCGTCCAGCGCGTTGCGCGCGTCGTCGCCGATCGTGTGGAATCGGAGGCGTGGGCCGCCAGTGCGGGGCGAGAGTGACACGATTCCCACCTGCCCGTCCGGCGCGGCCTCGTCCGGTCCGGCTGCACCGATCGCAACCGGCCGGTACGGCCCCGATCCCACCGGCCAGCCATCCTCGGTGGCCGAGGCCCGCACCGCGAACTCCGGCCTCGCGAAGAAGCCGACGTCGACGGGTTCGGGCGTTTCGACCCGTACGGTACGCGCATCCAGGGCGACGACCTTTGCGATCCATCCCGTCTCTTCGTGCACGCGCCAGCTCGCCACCACGTCGGCCGCCGTGATCGGCTCTCCGTTCCAGGCGCGTGCATCGTCGCGCAGCGTGAACGTCCACGCCCGGCCGTCACGCTCCGTTCGCCACCGGGCGGCGAGGAGCGGCTCGACCCGTCCCGTGCACGACCGCCGGACCAGCGGCTGGTAGAGCTGTGCGAAGAAGAGGCGTTCGGCCAGTGTCCTGGGCACGGGCGCGTGCGCCGGGTCGATCGGCTCGGCGACGCCGATCTCGATGAAACGCTTGCCGGTCTCCTCGTGTGTGAGGCCCGGCGCGCCGGACGCGCGGGCAGCGGCGTCGGCCGCGGGGTAAGGCCATGTGTAGGGGCCGGTGCCTGGGGCAGCTTCCGATGCGGTTTCAGGAGTCGGCACGATCATGCATGCCGCGTCCGTCGGTCCACTGTGGTCCGGTAGAGAGACGCCCGAGCACGCACCGAGCGCGATCATCGCCAGCGCCGCGCCCAGGCCGATGTACCTGCGGCGTCGTGCGGCGCCTCTGCCAGGGCACACGGCGGGATGCGCTCGCGTGCACCGGTGCATCGTGGGTGCCCGGTACATCGTGTGGGGTCGGGAAAGGTCGTCGTGAGAGGGCATGGGACCGATGTGCGGTGGTTCGTGGCCGGTCATACACCGCAGGGGCCCTCCGTGTGCGCGGCGCGGCATCCACACGGCCCGACTTCCGCTCCACGCGTCGGCAACCTACATTGCCTGGCATGTCGAACGAAGAGAACATGGATCCGGCCGAGGCCCGGGTCCGCGCGTTTCGTGATGAGGTGGCCCGCACGGCCGAGGAGCTCGATGGCGGCGGCACGGTCCGGGTCGCGGAGCTGCTCGAACGGCTGCAGCGTGCGTGCGCTGCCGTCGAGGACGATGACCTGGGCGCCGATGCAGCAACGATCCGCAGCCAGTTCGAGGCGATGTTCAACCGCCTGGGTGATCTCGCGGCGCAGCATGCGGAGCCGGTCTCCACGTCGTCGCTCGGGCTCCCCGGCGACGCCCGCTTCCTGCGCGACATGACCGACTACCTGACGCGCCGCTACGGGCTGGAGGACGAAGAGCCCTGAGCCGGTGCAGGTGGCATCCCCGACCGTGAGGTGTGGCGTCGGCCGACGAGAGCGATCGGGAAGATTCCGAGGGCCGGGCCGTTTACAGGTGAGGCGGTGGGAAGGGTCGGAATGACGAAACGCAGGCCCGAGGGCTTCGACCTCCAGGGACACCGTGGCGCGCGCGGGCTGCTCCCCGAGAACACGATCCCGGCGTTCCTGAAGGCGCTCGAGCTGGGCGTCGACACCGTCGAGCTCGACACCGTGGTGACGCGCGACCGAAAGATCGTCGTTTCCCACGACCCGTGGTTCGACCACCGCATCTCGACGCGTCCCGATGGCCGACCGGTGCGCCGCTGGGAGCGCAGGCGTTTCGCCATCTTCGCGCTCGACTACGACGAGGTGGCCGCCTTCGACTGCGGGCTGCGCCTCCACCCCGCCTTCCCGCGCCCGCGGTTCATGCCGGCCCCCAAGCAGCTCCTGACCG
>CALKIP010000041.1 GCA_937995995.1 uncultured bacterium | reverse complement strand
CCTGCTGGATCATCCCCGGGTGCCAGCGCGGCTCCCAGACCAGCTCCGGCTCCACCGCGTCGACTCCGGGAACGGCGGTCACCGCGTACACGATGCCGTTCGTGATGTGCGCCTCCATCGGGCAGCCGGGCGTGGTGAGCGAGTAGGTCACACGCACGTTTCCGCCTTCGGCCGTGAGATCGTAGACCAGCCCCAGCGTCACGATGTCGAGCCCGATCTCGGGGTCGATCACCGTGCGCAGCGCCTCCCAGACGAGCTCTTCGCTGACCGCGCCCGTCTCGGGCGAGCCGTCGGTCGGCGCCGACTCGGGCGACGAGTGTGTGCCCTCGTCGAGGGCGGCGGCCGCCTTCCTGAATGCTTCTGATCTCTGGCTCATTCGGGCCTCCTCCGGGAAATCGAGTACATCTGCGCTACTTCCATGATCGCGCCGGCCGTGAAGACGACGGCGGCCCCACGTGCGAGCGCGCCCGCTCCGCCGATCACGCTCAGGACGAGCCCGAGGGCGCCCACGGAGAGGAGGCCCGCCGCGGTGTTTGCGGTTCGGCTCCCGTACAACTCGGCCACGCGCGGCACCGGACGCTTCCCCGCGAGCGGGCCGAAGCGGTGGTACCAGACCAGAAACGGCAGGATCTTGTAGTAATGCGCCGCCACGAAGAGAGTGGACGCCAGCACCAGCGTGGCCACGTAGCCGGTCAACAGACGCGGTGCGGCGAGGCCCTGCCCGAGCGCCGCCGGCGCGAGGACCAGGGCGAGGGCGAAAAACCCGAGCGCGATCCCCGCAAGCCGCATCCCCGCGTCGAGCTTCGGCTTGACCCGGTGCCGGTAGAACAGCCACGCCTGGTAGAGAAACGCGCCCATGCCGGCGGCGATGAGCGCGCCCGCGACCCAGAACGCTCCCATCGGCAGGAAATGGTAGAGCAGCGCGAGCAGGAAACTGCCACCGGCCACCAGCGCCACCGAGTATTTCGCGGGGCGCAGTCCCGCACCGTGACTCAGCAGAAACATCGGCAGCAGGTGCCGGCCCACGCCCACGATCACCAGGAACACCCACCCCGCGAGTGCGATGTGCAGGTGCACGCCGAGCGTGGCGAATCGATATTCTCCGAGCACGTTCGTGCGCAGGTTCGTCGCGAGCATGAGCCCGAGGACGATGGTGAGCAGCAGGAAGAAGCCGGCGCCGGCCAGTGCCCACCACGTCAGGTCACGCTGCTTCACCCGCGCCAGCGTCGCGCCGAGGTTGCCCACGAAGAGGACCAGCCCCGTGGCAAAGGCCACGGCGCCCGCGATCATGACCGTGTGGTGCCCGCCGACGAACCCGCACACGAAGGCGAGGAGACCTGGCACGTAAAGCCAGAAACTGATGTGCGCCACACGCTCGGATCGGACCGGCTCCAGGAGCGCCACGGGCAGGAACTGGTAAAGTGCACCCAGGATGGACGTCGTGATCCACCCGAGCGTGAAGAGGTGCGTGACGGCCACAACGCGCGGAAGCGGGAACAGTCCCTGTGCGAGCGACGGCGCGATCCACACCAGCCCCAGTGCACCCAGCACGAGGAAGCCGAGCCCTGCGGCGAAATGCTCGCCGGGGAGGATGAACGGCGGCGCGTTCTTCGCACCGAGCCCTGCGCCCATGGGCGGTGTGACGACCGGAGGCGCACCCGCGGGCGGCCTGCCCGGTGAGCGACGATGCGACACCGCGTCGGAAATCGACGTGCGTGGAGCCGCGCTCATACGCCGGCCTCCTTCCCCACCCGCTCGGGCCCCGATGCCGTCGCATCACGTACCGCCTCCCGTGCCCGGTCTCGGCGGCTCTCGGACCGCGCCGAGCCATCCGGTCCCGACATCGGCTTGGATGATTCCGTCGCTTCCAGCACGCGCTCCGGGGCCTGCGGCCGCCCGCCGACCGACTCCGGCGCCGACTTCAGCGCTCGCTCGACCGCCTCCGCGATCCCCGCGAACGCCCGTGCCACCTCGCCCTCGGGATCTGCGAGCACCGGCGGTGCGCCACGATCCTCGCCCTCCACGACCGGCCCCTCGAACGGCACCGCGCCGAGCAATGGCACCCCGGCCGCCTCGGCCAGCCTCGATCCGCCACCCTGGCCGAACGGGTGCGAGCGACGGCCGCATTCGCACGTGGCATGGCTCATGTTCTCGACCACGCCGAGGACCGGCGCATGGAGCTTTCGGAACATCTCCACCGCCATGGCCGCCTCGATCACCGCCAACCGCTGCGGCGTCGTGACCACCACCGCCCCATCGACGACCACCGACTGCGCCAGTGACAGCGGCACATCCCCCGTCCCGGGCGGCAGGTCCACGACCAGCACGTCCACATCCGGCCAGTACACGCCGTGCGAAAACTGCTTGACCGCCTTGGCGACCATCGGACCCCGCCAGACCGCGGGCGACTGCGCGCCGAGAAAGAAGCCGAACGACACCAGCGAGATGCCGTGGATGTCGATCGGCACGATCTTCTTGTCCTCGGTCACGCCGATCTTCGACCCACCATCCTCGATCCCGAGGATCACCGGCAGCGATGGCCCGTAGATGTCGGCGTCCAGCAGACCGGTGCGAAGGCCGCGGGCATGCAGCGCCAGCGCCAGATTCGCCGCGACTGTGCTCTTGCCCACTCCACCCTTCCCCGCGCCCACCGCCACCACGTATCGGGCTCCCGGCAGCCGCCGTCGGTCGGCCCACGGATCCGTCGTGCCCGTCGCATGCCGCTCCGGCTCCACGATCTGGACCTCGGTGCGCACCGCGCCGATCTCCGCCAGCTTCTCCCGGATCGCCGCGCGTAGCAGGTCGGGCACCTCCTCGCGCCCCGTCGAAAGCGTGAGCGAGACGTGCACGCGCCCGTTCCGAACGGTCACGGAGCGGACCAGCCCGAAGGAGACGATGTCGCGTCGCATCCCCGGGTAGGGCACCTCCGCCAGCGCTCGGCGGACCTCGGCCTCGGTCAGTGAATCGGGTCTCATTCTCATCCTCCTCCCCTAATCTCGGGCACCCAAGCCGCGAGGGCTGTGACGCAGGTCACACCAGCGCCACAGCCCCCTTACGCGTACGCATTCTCTCTGTCCGTGTCCCTGCCCGAAGCGGACGTTGCGGGAATCGTCCCGCGGGTCCACCAGTCGGACCGGGGCTCCGCACCCGGGCGAGATCGCCGCAGCCGACCAGGCGTACGCACAGGTGCCCGGCCGCGGTCTCACCGGCGGCCCCTACTACCCGCCCGGCCGGGGCGCCAGGATCGCGAGGAAGCGGAGCGGCTCATCCCCCGCCTCGATCGCATGCGTCTCCCCCGGCGCATAAACCGCAGTCTCTCCCGCCGACAGCAGCGCTCTTCCATCCTCGCCGATGAAGGTGCCGCTCCCGGCCGTGACCTGGACGATCACCGTCGAATTGCTGTGGTGCGGCGGGATTCGCTGCCCCGGCTCGAGGCGAAAGGCGACGATGCGCGCGTTCGCCTCGTCGTGCAGCACCACGGTCGCGGGGCGCTCCGCACGCGGCTCGGGTCCGTCGGCAAGCTTCCTCACGATCCGCGCTCCACGATTTGGCGCAGTGCGGTGAAGAGGGCCGCGGGATCGGCGCCATCGCGACGTGCGGCCTCCTCGACCGACGCAGCCCCTCCGCAGCACGCATCGATGCCGAACGCGTTGAAGACGGCCACCGTGTCCGGGAAGTGCCGGATCACATCATTGACCGACATCGTCTCCGAGAACTCCTGCCTGGTCTGCATGGTGCTACCTCCTTACGACGGGCCCCAGGGTCCGCCAGATGTTGTAGATGAAGAACGCGACGCCGACCGCGCTCGCGGCCGCACCGGCCTGGAGCGCCGTCGCCCCGGGCGCACCCCAATGCACCCGTGCGATCCAGCCGCCGACCATGAGGGCGAGCCCCAGATTCGCGACCCAGAGGTGCGCCGCGCCAAGAGCAACGTTGTGTAGCGGCCGTCCGGTGAAGCGCGGGATGACGTGGTAGGCCACGCCGAAGATCATCATGCTCACGAAGCCGAGCAGGTTCGCGTGCACGTGCGCGGGCCGGTACGCCAACGCGATCGGCCAGAACACCATCGAGACGCCGATCAGCACACCGACGCCGAGCCAGAGAAGGCTCGCACGCACGAAACGTCGAACGAAGGGATCCATCAGACCTCCGACTTTTCGCCGCGCGCGGCTGCACCCAGACGCGCGATATCGAGGATCCGCACACGCGCGCCCATCTGCTCGATCGCGCCGTCACGACGTAGCCGGGCAAGCCCCCGGGCCACGCTCTCTCGCGTCGTGGCGAGCTCGCCGGCCAACTCTTCCTGTGTGCGCGGCACCGTGAAGCTGGCGCCGTCGTACGCCGCGTCGGCGGCCTCCGCGTACTCGAGCAGTGTGGCCGCAACGCGCGCATGGACGTCCTTGAGCGATACCTTTTCGACCAGGGCCACCATACGGCGGAGGCGCCGCCCCAGATCCCGGATCACCGCATCCGCGATCTCCGGATTGTGCTGATAGAGCCACTGGAAGGCGTCGCGCGGGAGGAAGAGAATGCGCGTGTCTTCGAGCGCACGGGCGGATGCGGGATAGGGGCCGCCGTCGAAGAGAGGCACCTCGGCGACCGTGTCACCCGGACCCTGCACGTGCAGGACTTGCTCACGACCGTCCGGACTCGACCGGTAGACCTTGACCCGCCCCTCCACGACCACGTACAGACCATGGCACGCCTCGCCTCGGCGAAAGAGCTGCCCATGGCGAGGCAGCGAGCGCATCACCGTCCGCTCCGCGACCTCGTCCAGCGCCGAATCGCTCAGGTCCCGAAAGATCGCGAGGCCTCGCAACATCTCGCGCGTTCGCCGTTCCATCGCCTCACCCCCCTCGCGCCAGCCGAACGGCGGCGATCACCACGATCACGCCGGCCAAAGCATTGAGTCGCGCCAGTAGCGCAGCACGACGGCGGAGCCGCAACGCTTCCGGCGTCCCGGGTCTGGCGCGCGAAGCCGCAGGGCCGAGCACGAAGTCATGCACCGCGCTCGCGACGAGCATCGCCGCCACCGCGCCCAGCTTCCACGCCAGTGCATGGCCGTACGACGTCGCCCAGAACGCACCCGAGCCGAGGACGTCCCAGCTCAGCATCCCGCGAAATTGCAGGTTCGCGATCCCCGTCAGGATCAACACCCCGATCGCCACCCAGCCGACCCTCCGGAACTGCTCGCCCAGCCTGCGGAACAATTCCGCCCGGAGCGGCGCATCCAGTTCGCGCAGCGCCGGCGCACCCACCGCGGCCAGGAAGAACATCCCACCCAGCCACAGCAGCGCGGCCAATACGTGCAGCGTCACGTTCAGGTAGTAGAGCGACATCTCGTTCCCCGCATCAGAATCGCTCGCCCCTGGCCTCCCGCAGGTGGCTTCCCACCGGCCGGATCCGAGGCCACATCGCCCAGAAATAGATCAGAAACCCCGTCGCCTGCCCCACCCCGCCCAGCACGATCAACCATGTAAGCCACGGGCCTTCCATCCACGTGCGCAGAAGCTCGCCCAAGAACCGAGAAAGCGTAGCCACGGCAAGGATCCAGTACGACGCCGTGATCCGCTCCGGGCGATACCGCTCATCCCCCTTCGGCGCCCGCGGGAAGAGCCACACCGCCACACCCAGGATCAGGAACATGACGAAGCCCACGAGCACCGCGTGCGCGTGGGCCGAAACCATGTACGGGTGCGGCCAGATCCCCCACAACTCGCGCCGGACCAGCATGTACACGCCGAGCACCAGCCCGAGGGCCAGGAAGGCGAGCCCCGTCTTGATGAAGCGTCGAACCTGCGTGTGCACCGGATCCGCCTCCTCCATCCCGCTCGGCATCTCATTGAGATTCACTCTCAACGATACACCCGCCAACGGCGGAATGCTGTGATGGATGTCACACTGCCTTCAGAAATCCGCCCGCCTGTAGATTCCCACAGCGGCGCCCAGCGGTGCCAGGAGCCAGAAGGCGAGTGAGGCCAGGACCCAGAGCGTTCCTCCCCCCGGTCCCATGAGCCGCTGCAGCGAGGCGCCCGTGGGCCCGAGCAGGACATCCGCACCGAGCGCCACGAGCCCGAGCGTCCGGACCCCGTCGATCGGATTGGCGGCGAGGAGCGCGATGAGCCACGGCCCGGGCTCTCCGTTTCCTGCGAGCTGGAGCACGGTAATGGCGGCCAGATCATAGAGGATCGCCGCAGCGAACCATACGGCGAGCGCCCAGCCGACGGCGGTCGAACGTCGGCGCGCGAGTACGCCGAGGAGCACGCCGCCCCCGAGCCCCACGCAACCGACGGCGGTCGCGCCGAGTGCGGCGAGAGTGAAGCCTCCGAGCCCGGCGGTTCCCGCCGACACGGCAATCAGCGCACCAGCCGCACCGAACCCCGCGAGTGCGACGGCGGCAAGGGAAAGGTAGAGTCCCGCGGCGCGTCCGAGGAGCGCCTCGCCGCGACCGATCGGCTGAGCCAGGAGCAACGCCGTCGCGCCGTCCTCGTCGCCGAAAGCGGCGGCACCCAGGATCGCGCCGAGGAGCGGGAGCAGATAGAGCGCGAGTGTGAGGAGCGAGACCGTGGTCCGCGTGAAGCCTTGTACCATGAGTTTTCCGCTCGCACCCAGACCCGCGAGTGCGACGCCGATGGCGAGCACCGCGAAGAGGGCGGCGAAGGCGGGCACCATCTTGCCGCGGAACGTCGATCTCAGCTCGTGCCCGCCGATCGCGGCGAGCGTTTCAGTACGCGTGGGCATGGCGAACTCCCTCCTCGAGCAGCGTTGTCCAATCCCGGACGACTCCCCCCGTCTCCTCAGCGACGCGCGCGGCCGTCTCGCCGGAACGGTAGGCCCGGACATTGAATCCCATCGACGTCGTCGGCCCGTCGCGGACGAAGCTCGCCTCGGCCACGGGCATCCACCCCCCTCCCTCGGCATCGGCGACGAACGCCTCCCCCGTCCTTCCGGGGTGCTCCCGAAGCCATGCCACGAGGCACCCCGGCTCATCGAAGACGATGCGCTTGCCTCCCGGCTCGACCCACTGGGCGGCGAGCCCCGGGTCGTCCACGCTCATGTGGCAGTACTCACAGACGTCCACACCTAGCATGAGCTCGCGCGGGGCGGGAGGTCCGGCCTCGCCGCCGCATGCCGCGGCCAATAGGCCGCCCGCGATGAGGAGTGCGTGGATTCCCCTTCTTGCGACTCCCCTGCCGCCGAGTCCTCGTATGCCGAGTCCTCGTATGCCGAGCCCGTGAA
>CALKIP010000040.1 GCA_937995995.1 uncultured bacterium | reverse complement strand
CGAAACAGGCGACTGCGCGGACGATGGATATCGTGGCGCTCCTGCATCCGCCGCTCGCTTGCCGGATCCGTGCGCGACGCCGGCGGTTGCGGAAGCCCGGAGTCGAGCCGCATCTTCCACGCCTTCCCCGAAACATCCCACCTCCCCCCAGAAGAGGAGGAATCCATGTCGCCGAAGACCCTGAGCCGCAACTCCGGCATCGAGCCGAGGGGGATCTGGACGGCAGGCGAAGCGACGCTCGCGGACCGGCACGGCACGGGCATGCGCGCACGCCTGGTCCCATTCACCACCTCGCCAATCAGAATCGCCGCGCTCATCGCGGCGACGCTCGCGCTCCTGACCTCACCCCTGATCGCGCCCGCTCCGCTCCACGCCCAGACCCCGACCGGCTTCGAAGACGCGTGGCGCACGGTCGTCGAGGAGCACCGCGCAAAGCTCAAGGCCGAGGGGATCGTCGGCGGCACCGTCGCCTTCGTGCACGATGGCCGGATCGCCGCCGCCGACTACTTCGGGATGGCGGACCTCGAGAGTGGCCGCCCCGTCGACGAGCACACGATCTACCACTGGGCGTCGGTCACGAAGACGTTCACGGCCGTGGCGGTCATGCAGCTCCGCGACCGTGGGCTTCTCACCCTCGACGATCCGGCCATCCACCACGTGCCGGAGCTGCGCGAGGTCCACAATCCGTTCGGTCCGATGGACGCCATCACGCTGCGGCACCTGCTCAGTCACTCGGCCGGGTTCCGCTCGCCGACGTGGCCGTGGGGCGGCTCCGAGGAGTGGCACCCCCACGAGCCGACCGAATGGTCGCAGCTCGTCGCCATGATGCCCTACACGCGCATCCACTTCGCGCCGGGGAGCCGCTACAACTACTCGAACCCGGGGATCGTCTTCCTTGGCCGCACGATCGAAGCCGTGACCGGTGACGTCTACGAAGCCTACATGGACAAGAACCTGTTCCGGCTACTCGACATGCGCCGGAGCTACTTCGACGTCACGCCCTGGCACCTGCTCGAGCACCGCTCCAACAACTACCGCGTGGTCGATGGCCGTCCGGTCGCGAACGGGCTCGACTTCAATACCGGGATCACGGTCTCGAACGGCGGGCTGAACGCGCCGGTTGACGACCTGGCAAAGTGGGTCGCGTTCCTGCTGGACCGTGCCGCCGCGCGTCGTGCATCGCATGAGCAGGTGCTTTCGCGGTCATCGCTCGAGGAGATGTGGCGGGAGGTCGTCCCGATCGGCGATTCGCCACTCGGGCCCGAAGCGATGGGGCTCTCCTTCTTCCTCTACGACCACGAGGGCCGCAAACTGGTCGGGCACACGGGGAGCCAGAAATCGTTCCGCTCGTTCATCCTCCTCGACCCTGAGACGGGCGTGGGCGCGATCGGCGTCGTGAACACGGCGGGAGGTGACGAAACGGCGCCGGCGAGTGAGCGGATCCTGACCGAGCTACGCGTGCGGATCGCGCAGGAGCTGTTCCCGCTGTTCCGACACGAGATCAGGGCGGACGAACCGTAACACGCTGCGGGGCCGATCCTCGGCCCCGCAGCGTCCTCTCGACACTCCGGTCGACCGTCCAGTTCCTCTTATCCACGGTTCCGGGTACGGACCGATCGGTACGTACCCGGAACCGGACCCCGAATACGCCCCGTGCTCAACGCACGGGCACACTGGGCCGGTCGGTGGCCAGCTCGAGGAGATAGCAAGGGCGGCCATCGGGGTTTCTGACGCCGACGACCCTGCCGAAGGACCTGCGCGTGAGGGGCAGGCACACGTCCGCCCCCTGCGGCAGCCCCCGCAGGGCCCGCTCCACATCGTCCACGAGCCAGTACAGTTCCAGTTCATCCCCTCCGGCCATCGGTTCGTCACTCGCGATCGCGAATGGGCCGAACTGGATGAAGGTGGGATGCTGTCGCTCGGCCTCCAGCCCGACGACCTCGGTGTAGAACCGTCTGGCCGCCTCGATGTCCTTCACGTACTCCACCACGAACCCGAAACGTGTTCCACTGCTCATTCCGCGTCCTCCGCGTCCCAAACGTGCCTGAGGTCGGGAGACCCAGGAGGGGGCACTCCCGTTTGCCTCTTGAAGCTACACGGATTCAGTGGTCCGTATTGAACGAATTGGACAATCGCCGCTCGAGCGCCGGCCTGCTCACTTCGACGATGCCGTGGCGACGTGCGAGGAACTCGCCGGGCGTGGCGTGGGCGAACTCCCGGAAGTCACGGATCATGTGGGCCTGATCCGCATACCCCGCTTCCTGGGCAACCCACGAGGCGCCCGCGCCACGACGTTGCTGCAGCAGGAGCAGCGCGTGGTTGAATCGGACGATGCGGCACAGCCGCTTGGGCGGGATGCCGACGTACGTGCTGAACATGCGGTCCAGGGCCCGGTAACCGAGTCCCAGCTCGTGTCCGAGGCGACCGATCGAGATCGTGCCGCGCGACGCGTAGATTCTTCGAACCGCATGCTCCACGCGTCCTCTGCTTAGGCCACGCGCCTCGACCACTCGCAGCCGCCGGACCAGGACGCCCTCGGCCGCGCGTACCCGCTCCCGGGGAGTCGAGGCATCGAACACCCGAGCCTCGAGCTCGGCGACGAGGTCGTCCGGCACATCGTCCAGGCCGAGGCTTCGCTGGACCAGCTCCGGCATAGGAATCCGTAGGAATGGATAGAGGCCGCCCGCCCGGAACCGGATTGCGAAGACATCCTCGCCGCCCTCCTGCTCGATGAAGACCCCACTCGACCGCAGCCCCACAATGTGGCTTCCGATGATGCGCTCGCCGTGCTCGGTCCCGATGTCGTCGAACCTCCGGTAAGCGCCCCCGAAGCTGAGCAGCAACTGCGTCGTTCCATCCGGCAGGAGAATCTCACGGGTCGGCGCCGGCCCCCGTACACCGGATCGTGCGATCCAGTAGCACTCCACGAACGGTGCAAGACCCGGCGAAGGCCGGAATTCTCTGTAGAGCATGGTCGCGTGGTCGATCGGTGAACTGCCTACCGCACTACGGTCTCCGTCCGCGCCAGCGCAATGGCCGAGTACTCCGACGTCTCGTCGAAGCAGCGAAGGAAGCGGTCGGTCTCATCCGCATCGTATGGGCGCAAGTTGTTCGCCCAGCGGAACGAGATCGGCTGGTACCACAGCGTGGCGATGACGCGGTACGGGCCCGGGGTGCCACCCACCCTTGCCCGGTAGCGGATGCGGTCGCCCCCACCCGCGAAGTCGGCGTCCTCCCTCGGGGAGGGCCGATATCGGTGGTGCATCGTCCCGAGCCACGCGCGGCTCGCAGCCCGAGCCGGCCAGGGAGGCGAGAGCGAGGAGCGTCGTTGCA
>CALKIP010000039.1 GCA_937995995.1 uncultured bacterium | reverse complement strand
CCTCTCTCCCGGCGAACACGTGCTGATCCATGGCGCCGCGGGCGGCGTCGGGCTTGTGGGTGGGGGGGCGGCTTTGGTGTCTGGGTGGTCGCGGGCGGTGGGGATGGTGGTCAGTGGATGGTGCCGGTGATCCGGCCATTTCAGACGCGTCCGGAACCGCCGCCAGTGCGAAGGAAGCCCCTTCCCTGTCACGACTCTTGCACCCCACGCCACCCGGACTCCACGGCCTGGACTGATGGCGGATGCTACACGGACCGAAACGGTCTTCCAACTACGGGGCCTGACGAAGGTCTATCAAATGGGCGAGGTCCGTGTGAACGCGCTTCGGGAGGTCGATCTCGACCTCTATCCGAGCGAGTTCGTGGTCGTGCTCGGGCCTTCGGGGAGCGGCAAGTCCACGCTCCTCCACATTATCGGCGGACTGGACGTCGCCACCTCGGGCACGGTGCGCTTCCGCGACCGGGACCTGACCGGTGCGGGCCCGGACGAGCTGACACGCTTCCGCCGCGAGCACATCGCCTTCGTCTTCCAGTTCTACAACCTGATCCCGAGTCTCACCGCACGGGAGAACGTGCAGATCGTAACCGACATCGCCCGCGACCCGATGCCACCCGAAGAGGCGCTCGAGCGCGTCGGTCTCGGAGAGCGGCTCGATCACTTCCCCGCCCAGCTCTCTGGCGGCGAGCAGCAGCGGGTCGCGATCGCGCGCGCCATAGCCAAGCGCCCCGAGGTCCTGCTCTGCGACGAGCCGACCGGCGCCCTCGACGTCGACACCGGCCGCCTGGTGCTCGAGGTGCTCGACCGCATCAACCGCGAGCTCGGCACCACGACGGTGGTGATCACGCACAACGTCGTGATCGCGAAGATGGCCGACCGCGTGATCCGCATGCGCAGCGGCCGGATCGTGGACGTCGAGCGCAACGAGCACCGAGTCCCGCCGGCCGAGCTCCAGTGGTAGCGCCGTGGCCCGGGCGCTGAACCGCAAACTGCTCCGTGACATTCGCACGCTCCGCACGCAGGTCGTGGCGATCACGGTCGTCGTGGCGTGTGGTGTGGCCACCTTCGTGGGGCTGCGCAGCGTCTACGCATCGCTGCTGCGCACGCAGTCGAGCTACTACGAGCTTTACCGCTTCGCGGACATCTTCGCCAACCTGGAGCGCGCGCCGGAATCGCTCGAGCACCGCATCGCCGAGATCCCCGGCGTCGGCGCGGTCCAGACCCGGGTCGTCTCCGAGGTCACGCTCGATGTGCCCGGGCTGGATGAGCCCGCCACCGGACGCCTGGTCTCGATCCCCGAGGAGCCGCGCGCCACGCTCAACGACCTCTACATCCAGACCGGCGGCTACATCGAGGGGCCGGACGACGTCCTGGCGAGCGCATCGTTCGCCGAGGCGAACGCGCTCCAGGTCGGCGACTCGCTCGGCGCGGTGATCAACGGCCGCTGGCGCCGCCTGCGGATCGCCGGGATCGCGCTCTCGCCCGAATACGTCTACGAGATCCGCGGCGCGGGCGAACTCTTCCCCGACAACCGCCTCTTCGGCGTGCTCTGGATCGGTCGCGAGACGGTGGCAGCGGCTTTCGACCTCGAGGGCGCCTTCAACGACGTCGCCCTCACCCTCGCACCCGGCGGCGACGAGGAGGCGGTGATCGCACGCCTCGACACACTTCTGGAGCGTTACGGCGGCTTCGGCGCGTATGGGCGCGAGGACCAGATCTCGAACCGCTTCCTGAGCGACGAGATCGCACAGAGTCGGACCACGAGCGTCGTGGTGCCGGCGATCTTCCTCGGCGTCGCGGCGTTCCTGCTGCACGTCGTCCTGGTCCGCCTCGTCGCCACGCAGCGCGAGCAGATCGCGGTCCTCAAGGCGTTCGGCTACTCCAACGCCGCCGTCGGGCTCCACTACCTGGCACTCTCCCTGGTGGCCGTCGCCGGCGGCGCCGTCGTGGGCCCCGCGCTGGGAATCTGGATCGGCTACGAGATGGCGCAGATCTACGCGCAGTTCTATCGCTTCCCCGTGCTGGAGTACGCCGTGAGTCCGCTTCTCGTCGCGGCGGCGGTGGGGATCAATGCCGCGGCGGCCTCGCTCGGTGCCTACTCCGCTGTCCGACGCGCCGTATCGCTTCCGCCGGCCGAGGCGATGCGCGCCGAGCCGCCGGCGCGCTTCGGGCCCGGGATCGTCGACCGGCTGCACCTGCAGCGCTTCTTCTCTCCCGCCGCCCGAATGGTGATCCGAAACCTCGAGCGGCGCCCCGTGCGTGCGCTCGTGACCACCTTCGGCATCGGCCTGGCCGTTGCCATCCTCGTGGTCGGCGGCTTCTTCTTCGACGCCATCGACTACATGGCGCGCATCCAGTTCCAGGTCATCCAGCGCGAGGACGTGGCCGTCACCTTCGAGGCGCCGCTTCCGCTACGTGTGCGCCACGAACTGGATGCGCTGCCCGGCGTCATGCGCACCGAGGTTTTTCGCTCGCTTCCCGTCCGCCTCCGCCACGAGCACAGGAGCTACCAGACCGCGCTCCTCGGCCAGGAACCCGGCGCGGAGCTCAGGCGGCGCATCGACCGCGAGGAGCGGCCCATCCCCCTCCCCGCCTCCGGGCTCCTCCTCTCCACACACCTCGCCGAGATCCTGGACGTCAAACCGGGTGAGATGCTCACAGTCGAGGTACAGGAGGGCGAGCAGCGGGAGGTGCGGCTGCCCGTGGCCGGTGTCGTGGATGAACTGATCGGGCTCGGCGCATACATGACGCTCGATGCCGTGAACCGCGTGGCGCGCGGCGAGCCGTCGGCCTCGGGCGCCTACCTGGCCGTCGATCCGCTCTACACGGATACGCTCTACGCCCGACTGAAGAGGCTGCCCGCCGTCGCCGGCGTCGCGATCCGCGAGTCGTCGCTCCAGAGCTTCCAGGAAACGCTCGCCCAGAGCATCCTGATCTCGACCGTCGTCATCGTGATCTTCGCCGTCGTCATCGCCTTCGGCATCGTCTACAACGGCGCGCGCATCACGCTCTCAGAGCGCATGAACGAACTCGCGACGCTGCGAATCCTCGGCTTCTACCGAAGGGAGGTGGCCGGAATCCTGCTTGGAGAGCAGGCGTTGCTCACGATCGTCGCGCTCCCGGTAGGCTTCCTCCTGGGCTACGTGGGGGCCGCGACGCTCATCGAGGCCTCGGCCTCGGAGCTCTTTCGCCTGCCGCTGATCGTCACGGGCTCGACCTATGTCTTCGCCGGCCTCGTCGTCTCGGCCGCCGCCGTCGTGTCCGGACTCGCCGTGCGGCGGCGACTCGACCGGATCGACCTGATCGAGGCACTCAAGGGCCGGGAATGAAGGCGCCGTTGCAACACTGGCGAAGACGCGTGGTGCGGCGCGGCAGGAGAGTCGGGCGGAAGCCTCGGAAGGAGGCGCGCAAGGCAACTGGAGAGCGACGCTGGACACGCAAGCGCATCGCGATCGCGGCCGCCGTCGTCGCGATCGCCGCCCTCATCGTCCTCGCCCTCCTCCCCGACCCGATCCCGGTCGATGCGGCCGCGGTCGAGCGCGGCCCGCTCTCCGTCACCGTCGAAGAGGAGGGGCGCACGCGCGTGAAGTCTCGCTTCGTCGTCGCCGCGCCGATCACCGGACAGATGGCGCGCGTACGGTTCGAGCCCGGCGACTTCGTCGAGGCCGGTGCCGTCATCACGACGATGGACCCCGTACCGCTCACCCCACGCGAGCGCGAGCAGGCGCTCGCCCAACTCGAGGCCGCAGAGGCGGCGGTGGGCGAGGCGGTCGCGGCAGTCGCACAGGCACGCTCCAATCAGGAGCAGGCCGCGCGCGAGCTCGCACGCGCCGAGCGGCTCCAGCCCGCGGGCGCACTGGCGCTCCAGGAGCTCGAGCAGGCGCGGCAGACGGTGGAGACGCGCGAGGCGGAGGTCGTCGCCGCTGAGGCCCGCCTCGAAGCCGCCCGCGCCGACGCCGCGGCGGCACGCGCGGCGCTCGTCGGCGCGAGTCCGGTCGTCGAAGGCGGCGCAGAATCGGTTCCCGTCCGCTCTCCCGATACCGGCCGGATCCTGCGCGTCCTCGAGAAGTCCGAGCGTGTCGTCAACGCCGGCACCGCCATCGTGGAGGTCGGCAGCCTGGCCAACCTCGAAGTCGTGGTCGACGTCCTCTCGTCCGACGCCGTCGAGATCAGTGTCGGCGACCCGATGCAGATCTACGACTGGGGCGGTGATCGCGTGATCAGTGGCGTCGTCCGGCGCGTCGAGCCGTCCGGCGAGGAAGAAGTTTCCGCACTCGGCATCGAGGAGCTTCGCGTCAACGTCATCGGCGAGCTGCTGGACTCGCCCGGTCCACTCGGGGACCAGTACCGCGTGGAGGCACGCATCATCGTCTGGCACGACACCAATGCGCTCAAGGTGCCCACCAGCGCGCTCTTCCGCATCGAGGATGCCTGGGCGGTCTTCGTCATCGAGGACGGCCGAGCCCGCACACGGATCGTGCAGATCGGCCGCCGTGGCGCCGTCGAGGCACAGGTATTGGACGGGCTCCTGGAAGGCGATGTCGTCATCCTCTACCCGGGAGAAGAGATCGAGGAAGGGACCCGTGTCGAGCCGCGGGAGTAACGCGGTGGCGCTCCGCGCCGAGGCGACGCAGGCACGACGAGCGATGCGCCCGGCCCCATGGAGCATCGTCCGGGGGCTGCACCGCGCCGTGATGAGCACCATGCCGGCCGTACTGCTCTGCCTGCTCGGCCTCGCGGCATCGTCGGGAGCGTACGCACAGGTGACGGACACGACGATCACTCGGCCACCGGCGGACACGGGTGTCATCCGGCTTCCGGTGGACACCGGTGTCGTCGCGGAGCCGGTGCCACCCGAGGATGGCACCGTAAGGCTCACCCTGCCCGAGGCCATCCAGCGCGCCCTCGATCGAAGCGAGGAGATCGCAGCCGCTCGAGGC
>CALKIP010000038.1 GCA_937995995.1 uncultured bacterium | reverse complement strand
GTCGCGAAGGCGCCGTAGCTGTGGCCGCCGTGGGCGATGCGGTCGATGTCGACGACGCCGAGCGAGTCCACCGCGCGGATCGCACCGTACATCGCGTCGACCAGGCTGCTGATGTAGGTGTCGTTGTAGTTCTCGCCGATGATCGGGATGTCCGGGTAGACGAGCGCGTACCCCTGCGTGAGCCACAGGTCCGACCAGCGCAACCAGCTCATGTGCGTGAAGGCGTTGTGGTTGCGCGCGCGGATCGCGGCGTTCGTGTAGCCCTCGGCCTTCTCGTACTCGCGCGGGTAGGTCCAGAAGATCGCCGGCACGGGTCCATCGCCGGGCTTCCAGCCCACCGGCATGGAGACGCGGCCCTGCACCTCGACGCCGTCGCGGCGCTTGAAGGAGAAGTCGATCCTCTCGACCGCGGTGATGTCCGGGAACGGATCGCGGTTCTTCGTCAGATTCTCCATCGAGCCGTCGCGCTTCCAGAGAAAGCTGTCCGGGAAGTCGCGCTTCCCCTCGCGGCTCACGATCATCCGGTTCAGGTCGGGGTCGAGTGCGACGAGTGGGCGGTCGAAGCTGTCGCGTGAGCCCTCGAAGAGCCTCTCCGTCTCACCATTCGCGAGCGAGATGCGATCGACGAACGGCTGGGGCCGGAAATCGGCCTTGTACCCCTCGCCGACGAGGTAGGCCGCCGTGCCGTCGCTCGAGACGACGGCGTACTCGATCCCGTTCGCCGTCTGCCGCGTCATCAACTCGCCCGGCAGCTCGAGCGGGTCGGAGGTCGAATGGAACGGCACCACCAGCCGCCGCTCGGGGCTCGGAGCCGTGAGGTCGTAGTAGGCGAGTGCAGAGCGGCCGTTACTCGTGATCCGTGCGAAGAGGTGCTTTCCGTCCTGTGAATAGACGACGCTGCGGATCGCATCCTCGCTCTCGGCCACGACCCACGCCTCTGCGGTCTCCCACGGCGCCGTCATCGTGTAGACACGGTACGGCCGCGACTCATCCTCCTCACGCGACGCGCGCTTCAGGAAGGAGAGCCCCGCGCCGTCGGGCCGCCAGGCGAAGCCGGTCGCGCCGTTGTCGCGGCCGCCTCTTGCACCCTCGCGGAGCGGCTGCGTGTCGACCGTCGCCAGCTCCCTCCCCTCCCGGTCCATCACGACCGTCCGGTGCGGGAAGCCCTGATAGTAGACACGGTACGAGAACGGCCGCTCGATGCGTGTGGCCAGGATGTGCCGCCCATCGGGGCTCAGGGAGATCGATTCGTACATCCCCGGCTCACCCACCGGCCGCGGCGCCTCGCCGGGGGCGAGTTCGGCGATCTGGCTGCGGGTGTAGTGCTCGAAGAGCGCCTCGTCGTGCTCGTCCTCGAGGAGGAACGGGTACGTACGCGACGGCGTGGCCTCCGGTCGCGAGCGCCGCACCACGGGCCCCACCGGCACGCGGTCACGCGCCGGCTCGCCGGGCCGGTCCGCCGGAACCAGCAGCGCGAGGATCGTCCCCTCGGGCGTCCACTGGAGCATGCGCGACGGCTGCGTACCCTGCCCGCGCGAGCTCGTCCCGATCGTCGCCAGCACGCGGGCGTCGCTGAAGCGGCTGGCCCGCCCCGTCGCCGCATCCGCCGTCCACACCTCGGTGCGCTCCGGCAGGTGCGCCAGGAAGGCGATGCGCGAGCCGTCCGGCGACCAGGTGAAATCACTGAAGAACGATTTCTCCGGCAGCTTCACATCGATGTAGCGGCGCCGCTCGAGCGAGTAGAAGCGAAAGCCGTCGATCCCCCATGTGTCCAGATGCCACTGCCGGTCCGTCCGGGGCCGCAGCTCGAGTCCCGCCAGCCGGTACGTCTCTCGCGACATGAGCTCGAGCGTCGAGAGCTCCGTCACGTGCGGGATCAGGAAGTGGCGCCCATCCGGACTCACGTAGGACAGCTCGGCGTAGTTCTTGTCCGAGGTCAGGATCTCACGGATCCGCTCGGGTGGCAGGACATAGCGGGCGTGGTCCGGGTTCTCCGTGACCGGAGCGGCCTTCTCCTGTGCGTCCAGCGCCGTCGGCAAGCCGACGGGGAGCAGCGTGGCCAGCAGCAGGACGGACAGGAGTGACGAACGACGCCGCCCGGTTCGTGGCTGGAATACACGGGGCACCATCACCTCCGAGGTTCGGTCATGGGTTGGGGCTGATGATCAGCAAAATGGGGTACGGGAACGGCGAACGCCAGTCGAGAATGGCGTCATGCAGGGCTCACGTCTGGTTCGCCCGGGTGGCTTTCACGCAGAGTCTTCCACCGACACGGCCTCTGATGAAGGCCAATCCCGGCAAGGGGTTTGCACCGA
>CALKIP010000037.1 GCA_937995995.1 uncultured bacterium | reverse complement strand
GTAGAATGGCTCGTCGCCGACCTGACCGACCCGCTCGACCTCGACCATCCGGTCCATGGCGACGTGGAGGGATCCGGCGACCCCTCGCCCGTGGACTCTGCTCGCGTCGGCCCACTCGGCTGGGACGACCTCCGGACGCTAGCCGACCGGGTCCAGGCGGGGAGCGCATTTGCGGGGGCGGGGGCACGTGTGGACCACGATGACACCGAGGCGCACGCGCGTGACTGGACGTACCCGAACGGGGCCGGACCTTGGGATCCCGGCCGCCACGGTGCCGGCTCGATGGCCCTGACCTACGTGGGCGGCGACCTTCGGTTGACGGGCGGCGCCGCACAGGGCGTCCTGATCGTGGAGGGCGACCTCGAGCTGAGCGGGGAAGCGAGCTTTCACGGCGCGATCCGAGTGGGCGGGCGATTGGTCGTGCGCGATGGCGCCCAGATACGTGGCGCCGTCGCCGTCGTCGGGAGCGAGGGCGCATGGATCGCCGACGAGGCTCGGGTCAGCTACGACGTGTGTGCACTCTGGTCGGCGTTCACGATGACGCCCGGGCTGAACCGGCCACTCGCGCCTTCGGGGAGGCGGTGGGTTGCGGTTCCGTAGGATCCATTCGGGGCGGGCAAAGAAGTGTGGACTCGTGAACTTTTTGCCGCATCCGAGGTGGTCCATGCGGACTAAAAGATTGCGGCTGCGTCACTTGGCGTGGGGCACGAAAATCGTATCCACCCCGCTTGCGAGCGAATGGATTCGGCGCCCCGAGTGTGGAGTCGGGCGCGGGTTTCGATGCTGTACTGCAGCGGCAGGGGCGATGTCGGTCACGGGATCGAGTGAAGGGACCCATAAAGTGCGGTGCGATCACTTGCGTGTTCCGCTCCTGCCCGGGTTCTCGCTCGTGAAGCGCATCCTGCCCGTGCTAATCCTCTCCATCCGCCTTCTCGCCGTGGCGGGGCCCACCAACTACCTCTTGACCCGCCTGCGGGGCTCGAAGGTCGAGATGGAGCGGGCGATCGTGGTCCGTCAGGTGCTCGAACGACTCCGTGCGTCGGCGTACGCCGATGTCGTCGATCGGGATGCGGCCGAGGCGCTCGCGATCGGCGGCTTTCGCGTCTGGTGGGAGGTGCGGCAGTCGACACCCACGCTGAAGCAGGTCGTCGTGGTCAGCGAGGGGCCCGGTTACGTATCCGGCAAGTGGATGGCCATGGCAAGGGATACGGTCGTCGTCAACCTGGCCGATCCGAGGTCATGAACGAACGAGCTCCAGGGTTCACGCTCGTCGAGTCGTTGATCGTCGCCGTGGTCGCCGCGGTGCTGTTCGCGGCGATCTTCCAGGCGCTGGTCGCACAGCAGCGCGGATACCGGGAGCAGAAGGCGATCGTCGAGCTACACCATACCGCCGGCGCGTCGATCGAAGCGCTTGCAATGGAGCTGCGGCAGGTCAGCGCGACCGGCGGGGATCTGATCGTGGCGACGGAGGACTCGGTAACGTTTCGCGCGTACCGCAAGGCGGGCATCGTCTGTGAGTCCCGGCCCGACGAGGATCGGCTGGTCATCTGGGAGCTCGACAAGGCCTTCGCGCCGGGGGACAGCGTGGTGGTGTTCCTGGACCACGACGGCTCGACCGCTACCGACGATGCGTGGTGGTTCGGCGTGGTCCAGGACACGGTCTCGGGAGCCTGTTCGGATCCCTGGGATTGGCTGTCCGACGACCGCTCCTCGACCGTGCTTCTGACCGGCGGCGGACGGATTCACGGGATCGGTCGAGGTGCGCCGGTGCGTGCGTTTGAGCACGTCACCTATGGACGTTTCGAAGTCGATGGCGCACGGGTCGTGGGTCGGCGAGTCGCTGGCTCGAACGCCTTGAATCACGTGGGGCCCAGCGCGCCGACTCATGTCGAAGGGTTCAGGCTCCGATACTTCGATGGGGAGGGCCGTCTGCTTCGACCGTCGGATGCGTCCACACGGGCCCGGGTGGCACGGATCGAAGTCTCTGTCCGGGACGTGGACTCGGACAGGGGCGGGTCGGTCGGGGTGGAATCCGTGGATGCCTTCGCGATACAGGTCGCACTAC
This sequence comes from uncultured bacterium, assembly GCA_937995995.1. Taxonomy (GTDB): domain Bacteria; phylum Gemmatimonadota; class Gemmatimonadetes; order Longimicrobiales; family RSA9; genus CALBZE01. The sequence goes on along the minus strand of CALKIP010000037.1, from coordinate 7,725 downwards.
GGGGCAACGTATGGCGCTGAGCGGGTGGGGCCGACAGGGAGGCACGGTCACGTGAGGGCGGATGTCGGTCGAAGGGACGGCTTCGCACTCGCCACCGCGATCGTCGCACTGGTGGTCATCGGGGCGCTCGTCACCGGCGGCTTCTATGCGATGGGGCAGGGAGAGCCCGAGGTGGCGAGCCCGGGCGAGGGTGACGGTGCACTGCACGCTGCAGAGTCCGGCATTCACGCGATCCTCGGCGACTGGAAGCCACGCTACCGTGAGCTGGGAGAAGGGCAGGTCCGTGTAGACACGGTGGTTGTCGGGCTCGATGCGAGCCCCACTGGCAGGGCGGTGGTGGAAGTGCATCGGCTGACGGACCGGTTGTACTTCGTGCGGTCGACGGGAGTGTCGCTCCGGGAGGGGCGGGCGGGTGATGAAACGCGGACCCTTGGGTTGGTAGTGCGTGCACTGGAGGCGGGAGATACGCGGCTCGAACGCGCGGTTCCGCTCACGGAGCGGAGCTGGTTCGATCTCTCGGCTCACGTAGAGGGCGCAGGCGAATAGGAGCAAGGCTCCCTTGACAGTCACGGAGGCGGAGGCGTACCGTGGACGCGCCAGCCTCTCATTCAATCCCGATACTCACACTATTGGCATTCTCGCGTATGGGAATCTTCGGCCGCAGCAAGGTATCCGCCGGTCTCGACATCGGGAGCGGTTTCGTGAAGCTGGTGGTGATCGACCACTCCAAGGCGGAGCCGGAGATCGCCAAGGTGGCCACGAGTCCGCTCGTGGCGGATGCCATCGTGGACGGCGAGATCATGGACCCCGTCCTGGTGGCCGAGACGGTGCGCTCGGTGGCGCAGAGCGCGGGGCTCAAGCGCGAGCAGGTGGTGGCGTCGATCGGTGGCCACGACGTCATCATCAAGAAGATCGAGATGGATCGGGCCAATGAGGAGGACACCCGGGCCCTGATCCGGTGGGAGGCCGAGCAGCACGTGCCGTTCGACATGGAAGGCGTGCAGCTCGACTTCCAGATCCTCGATCCGGAGGGGAACAGTCCGCAGATGTCGGTGCTCCTGGTCGCGGCCAAGCGCGAGGTCGTCGAGCACAAGCTCGGCCTCCTCAACGACGCGGGACTCTCACCCTCGATCCTGGATGTGGAGGCGTTCGCGCTGCACAACGCCTTCGAGCGCAACTATCCCGACGCACTGTCCGGCCTCGTTGCCCTGGTGAACGTTGGCCACGAGACGACCAACGTGAACCTGCTCCAGGATGGCGTGCCGGCGATCGTGCGGGACATACCGTTCGGATCCAGGCGCCTGAGGGAGACGCTTCAGCGGGAGCGTGGCCTGACGGCGGACGAGGCCGACGCCGTTGTGCAGGGAGGCGAGGCGGCGATGGATCTCCGGGAGTTCGTGATCGAACGGGTCGAGGAGCTCGCGATCGCGATCGAGCGCGCCGCGGCCTTCGTCACGGCCCATTCGGGCACCCTCGAGATCGGTCGCGTCTTCGTTTCCGGCGGCGGTACGCGCATGCCAGGGCTGGTCGAAGCTCTCGGCTCACGCCTCGGCGTCCGCACGGAGACCGCCAATCCACTGCAGCGAATCGCGGTGCGTCCGGAGGTCATGCAGTCGGTCGACATCGATGGACTCTCGCCCATGCTCATGCTCGCCGTCGGGCTGGCCCTGCGGCAGGCCTGAGCCTGTAACGCAATCGAGGTAAGCGGTGATCGAAGTCAATCTGCTACCAGGAGCGCCGAAGCGAAGGGCGCGGAGGTCGGTGAGGCTGCCCGGCGCCTTCGCGGGCGGCGGCAAGCTGCCACCGCTGGACCGCTGGAACGCGCTCATCGTGGGCGGCTGGATCGTCGGTCCCGTCGTCATCGCCTGGCTCTTCCTGAGCGCGAGCAACCGCCAGGAAGAGCTGACGCTCTCCATCGAACAGGCCGTGCAGGATTCGACGCGCTACGCACGGCTGATCGAGACGCAGGAGGCGCTGCGCGCCCGGCGCGACACCATCGCCGAGAAGCTGCAGCTCATCCAGGAGATCGACGCGGGACGCTACATCTGGGCGCACCTCTTCGACGAGGTCAGCCGTGCACTGCCCGAATACACCTGGTTGACCTCGCTCGGTTACCTGGACACCGGGACCGATCTGCCGGAGTTCATGATCACCGGCCAGACCGGAAACACCTTCGCATTGACGCGGTTCATGAAGCAGCTCGAGGACTCGCCTTTCATCCGGTCGGTGCGGCTTTCCAACACGGAGCAGGTGCGGACGCACGGCGATCGGCTCGTGCACGAGTTCGTCCTCATGGCCAGCTACGAGGAGCCCCCGACAGAGCTGATCGAGACGGTACCGCTCTTCGTCGTGCGGGAGGAGTGACATGGCGCTACTTCCGTCGGACCCGACACAGCAGAAGAAGCTGCTCCTCGGCCTGCTGCCCTTGGCACTGCTCTTTGCCTACTGGTACTTCTTCCACGGCAAGAAGACGGACGAGATCGCGGTGCTGGAGACGCGGCTCGAGCAGCTCGAATCGAAGAACGACGCGGCCCGGGCACGTGCGCGGGCGGGCGGTCCCGAGCTCGAGAAGCGGCTCGCACTCTTCGAGCAGCACATCACGCGGCTCGAGGAGCTCGTGCCGAGTTCGGAAGACCTGCCCGACCTGCTCCACGCCATGACGATGCGCGCACAGGAGCACCGGGTCGACCTGGCCAAGTTGGAGCCCGAGGACCCTCAGCCGGGGCCGTACTACACCCTCCAGGCGTACCAGATGGTCGTCACCGGCAACTACCACGACGTGGGCCGTTTCCTGGCTGCGGTCGCATCGCTGCCTCGCATCGTCACACCCGTCGATGTCACCGTCGAACCGAGACGCGGGTCCACCGAGGACGAAGCGGTTCAAGTACAGACCCGTTTCCGCATCAAGACCTATGTCCTGCCGGCTCCAGAGGTGGTGCCGGTCGGGGAGGAGGCAAGGCCGAATGCGAGCACGTAGCATCGTGGCGCTGGTGGCCGGGTTGGTCCTGGCCGGCGCGGGGTCGGCCGAGGCACAGGCCAGGAAGACCTCGGCGGCGCGACCGGCCGAGAATGTCGAGCCGGAGCTGCGCTTCGAACGGGAGTTCTTTCTCTATCCGGTCGACCGCCGGCGCGATCCCTTCGAGTCGCTCGCCGAGCGCTCGGATATCGGGCCGCGCTTCGAGGAGCTGTCGCTCAGCGGCATCATCTACTCGCCGGGCGGTGAGAGCGTCGCACTCCTCAGGGATGGAAGTGGCCGTATCCATCGGCTCCGCAGGGGCGGAGCCGTGGGCAATGCCCGGGTCATCGACATCGGGCCGAGGCGGGTCACCTTCGCCGTCGATATCTTCGGCGTGATTCGCCATGAACAGCTTGAACTGAAGCGCACGGACAACGAAGGAGTTGACGAATGATGCCGATCGTCACGCTCTGGACCGCCGTGCTCACGGCCGTCTCGTCGGTGACGGGCCTGAGCGTGGTGCCGGTCGACGACCGGACGGAGGTGGTCATCGCCGTAGACGGACCGGTCTCGATGGAGCACTTCACCCTCGGCGGGCCCGACCGACTCGTCGTCGACGTGTCCACCGCCCGACAGGGGCTGTCACGGACGCGCTTCGACGGGCTCGACCGTGGCGGCGTCGTCGCGCTCCGGGTGAGCCAATTCCAGCCGCAGGTCGTGCGGATCGTGGTCGAGCTTGAACAGGCGACGCACTATTCGGTCGAGCAGCGGAACGGCGAGATACGAATCTCGTTCCCGAACCCTGCGGGCACGTTCGCACCCTGGCACACGGGGTCGTCGGCGGCGGTCGTGGGGACGCTCGCCGCGGAGCGGGCGTCGCGGGTCGATCGAGCACCCGATGGGAGGTCGGTACGCGAGTCGGCGCCGCACATCGTACCGGCGCAGCCTGTCGTGGCCGCGGAGCCGCCGATCACGATCTTCTTCAAGGACTCGGATCTCCTCGACGTGCTGGCCACCTTCGCGGAGTATTCCGGCCGCAGCATCATCCCCGGCCAGGGCGTTTCCGGCAAGGTGACGGCGGAGATCCGTAACCAGCCGTGGGACGTGGCGCTCGAGGCGATCCTGGCGTCGCACGGGTTCACGGCCCGGGAGCTGGAGAGCGGGATCATCCGCGTCGACAAGCTCTCGCAGCTCCGTGAGTTCGAGGCCGTCGAGCCGCTCATCACCGAGCGCTTCAAGATCAATTACGCCCGCGCCGACACCGCGCTGATCAATGTGGTGCAGGGGCTGCTCAGCGACACGGCGGCTACGGTCACGGCGAACCCGGCCACGAACACGCTCCTGGTCACGGACCGGGAGTCGATCATCCGCAACCGGATCGCGCCGATGATCGAGCAGCTCGACGTGCGGACGCCACAGGTCACGATCGCGGCCAAGATCATCTTCGTCGACCGAACGTCGCTCGAAGAGCTCGGCGTGGTCTACGACATCAAGGACTCGCGCGGCAACCAGATCAACCGCCTGGTCCCCGGCGGCGTCGACCTCAACGGTGACGGCATCATCTCGCCCGATGAGCAGACGAGCCAGACGGTGGTCCGCCTCGGCGGCTCGTCCTTCGCGGCGCTCGCCAACGCGAATGCCCGGTTGGCGTCACCGGCGCTCGAGGTGCTTACGACGCTCACGATGGGGCGCTACTCGCTCCTCACCTTCATCGACGCGCTGTCGTCGCTGAGCGTGAGCGATATCCAGGCCTCGCCCGTCATTTCCACGATGGACCACCGACCGGCGCGGGTGCAGGTGGGTGAAAAGACGCCGATCCGCGTCATGGACGCCGGCGCGCAGGGAGGCGGCGGTGGCCAGGGCGGCCAGCAGGGTCAGCAACCCATGGCGACCGTCAACTTCGAGGACACAGGGATCATCCTTGAGGTCACGCCCCACGTGACCGGGGACCAGGTCCTCCTCGAGCTCCACGCCGAGCGCTCGAACGTCGCGCTCGCGCCATCGGACATCGGATTCACGTTCCAGAAGCAGTCGACCGACACTCAGATCCTGCTGAACGATGGCGAGACCGCCGTGATCAGCGGGATGACGATCATCGAGAGGACCGAGTCGCGCGAAGGCATCCCGTTCTTGATGAATCTCCCCGTCATCGGTGCGCTGTTCCGTACCACCGCCGAGCGCGAAGTGAAGCAGGACCTGTTGATCATGGTCACGCCCCACATTCTCCGCGATGGAGAGGGCTGACCGAGAACGGGGAGCAATCGCATGCGAGACATGATCGAATCGTACCGCCGCAGGTTGAAGTCCGCCCGGGGCGCCCGGGCGGGCATGGCCCTCCTGGCCGCCGCGTTGATCGCCACGCTGGGTGCGTGCGGCGACAATCTCTTCAGCGACGATGGCAGCGCCGTCGGCGCGCCGGAGATCCTGGAATTCTCCGTCGAGCAGGACAGCGTACGCGCCGGTGACCCCGTGGACGTCCTCGTCCGCGCCCGGTCGGAGCGGCTGGTCAAGCAGGTCAACGTCCGACTCCGGCAGGCGGTGAGCGAGGAGGCCACCATCTACTTCTCCCCGCCGGAGGCGGACGTCACGGTGGACACCACCTTCGTCGTGCCGCTCGAGGTCAGGGACTCGATTCTCGTCATCCAGGTTCGTGCCATGGACCAGACCAACTCGGTCAGCGAGTTGCTGACCGCTACGGTCCGGGTGCGGGATGTGACCGCGCCGACGGCCACGATCCTCGTCGAGCCCGAGGAGGCCGGATCCGGAGACACGGTCTCGGTCACCGTGACCGCGAAAGACAACGTCGGAGTCAGCGCATTAGGCTATCTGGTCCTGGGCGCCGAAGGCGACACAATCTCCCTCGAGCTCGCCCCCCCGGCGGGCTCGATTGCTGATAGCGTCACGCAGAGCTGGGCGTACGTCGTCCCGGACACGCTTCCGCCGACGGTCCTCGAGGTGATCGGCCTGGCCGAGGACCTCACCGGGCTCGGCAACGAGGAGTTCGAAAAGGCCTCGCTGCGCATCCTCGATCGGACGCCGCCCACGGTGGACATCGTCCGGCCGGGCTCGCAGTCGACGTACCCGATCGGCGACAGCGTGCTCGTCGAGGTCCGACTCTCCGACAACTCGGGGGTGAAGGACGTCGACCTCATCGGCCTTGCCTTCCGTGGGGACGCGATGCTCGGTACCGACACCGTCGTGACGCGCTACGAGCAGAAGAACGTCGCGTTCGAGTCAGTCACACAGGACACGGTGCTGCTGCGCTACGTCGTTCCCACGGCCGAGTCGGTGTCCGAGATCGTATCGATCATCGTCGCCGCGCGTGACAGTGTCGGCAACATGGGCGCCGATACCGTGGAGGTTTCCGTCGGTGGTCCCAGGGTCGAGATCCTCAGCCCCAGGAGCGGTGAGCTGGTGCAATCCGGCCGGACGGTCGGCGTCCAGATCCTGGCCACGGATCCGTCCGGGGTCTCGCGCATCGAGCTCGCCTACTCGGGGGTGACGAGTGACACGCTGGTCCTCCCGGTCGCAGGGCTGGACAGCGTCGTGGTCGATACGGCCATCGCGCTCCCGGCCGGCAGGGCCGGCCAGCTCGAGCTGATCGCATCGGCGGTCAACGTGCCAGGGGTGACCGGGCGGGCAGAGCCCGTCGTCCTCGACGTGCAGAACAACGTGCTCCCGGACGAGACGGCGCCGACCGTGAGCTTCACGGTTTCGGCCCGCGACCGAATGGAAGTCGCGGACAGCATCAGGGTCACGGTGACGGCCCGAGACAACGACGGCGGGTCCGGTCTGAGACAGATCGGCTTCACCGCGCTCGCGGTCAATACGGCGCGCACGGATACGCTCTCGACCGACGGATCCGTGTCGTTCGCGGTGTCGCGGAGCGGCACGGCCGTGCGGGAGTTCGCATTCGCGCCGTTCAACGTCGATTCTGCGGCGCTGCCGGACACGCTCGAGTTCGAGATCCACGCATTCGCCGTGGACAGTGCAGGCAACTGCGCGGCTGCGGTCTCCTCGTCCCCTGAGCAGCTCGGCTGTGGCAGCTACCAGGGCAGGAGGGTGGCCTCGAGTGCGGTGGGTACGAAACACCGGACGGTCGTCGTGAACGGGCGCACGGTCATGCTCCCGGACGGAGGCCGCGTCGCCGACGCCGTCGTGGAGATGGACACGACGAACAGCCAGTACCGACTCTACCTGTCCAACATCCGCGTGAACCAGGTCGAGGTGCTGAACCTGGCCGACTCGACCTTCGGCGCGCCGGTCTGGGTGGGCTCGCAGCCCTGGGGGTTGTTCGTCGATCGGTCGATGGACACGCTCTTCGTGGCGAACTCCGGCGGTACGAACATCTCGCTGGTGCAGATGAGCGCAAACCCGCGGGAGCTCACGTCCGAACGCGTCCTCACCCCTGAGGCGGTGCTCTACGAGATCCAGTACGAGGAGGACGACGTCGGCCGGATCAAGTACACGGTCCATTTCCACGGTTTCAGCGACCGTCCGCAGTTCATCGCACAGGACTCCGTCGGACGGCTGCTGTACTCGACCGTTCCCACCGAAGCCGCGCCGGACGGGACGATCCGCGTGGTCGACCGCAATCCGGATCCGGCGGCGACCGGCGAGGAGCCCGAGATCCGCATCCTCTTCGACCCCGCTGAGGCGATCGATCCGGTGGACAACTACATTGCGATCGCCAACGTGGACAGCATCAAGACGCTGCCGGATCCGACCGGCAACGACCATTACCGGTTGGTACTGCAATTGCCATCGTT
>CALKIP010000036.1 GCA_937995995.1 uncultured bacterium | reverse complement strand
GGTGGTCCTCGACACCCTCGAGGCCAGGGGCTACCCGGCCGCCGATGCGTCCGCTCCGTTGTGTCCAGGAGAGGTCAGGGTGTCGTTTTCCCCGCCGCTCGTCGAGGCGCCAGCCGTCTACGTCATCGAAGCGGAAGTCGCGTACGCATGGACCCGCACGATCGGCGACATCGAGTGGTTTCGCTACCGTGTCGACTGCACCTCCGGCCTGTGCGCCGTAAGCGAACGCACGTTCACCGGCCAGGACGAGATCGGCATTGGACCTTGCACGGACTGAAGGGGCGACCCATAGCACTTGGAAGCGCGGATCGCGAATGGATGTGCGGGCACTCGCACCGCCCGCAACTTGCTCACAGGCATGGGACCGCTCTCCGATGAACACGCGCTCGAAAGTCTTCCGTGCACTCGCATATGCCGCTCTCGTGGGGACGATCGCCACCTGTGGTGTCGACCGTGGTGACTCGTCCTCCGCGGCAGCACCGCCAGACGCAAGTTCTGACGCTGGCCCACCGGGGGCGGCGGACTCTCCACGTGTAGACACAGCCGCATCCGTGGAGCACGCCGCGAACGTTCAGCCGAGCGACGTCGTCCTGACACCCGATGGATGGGGGCCGCTGCGCATCGGCATGACGCGGGCCGAGGTCGTCGCGGCGGCCGGTGAAGATGCGAACCCGGAGGCGGTTGGCGGTCCGGAACCGGAACACTGCGACCAGTTCCGTCCAAGCCGCGCTCCCGCCGGGCTCCTCGTGATGGTCGAGGAGGGCGTCCTCACGAGGATCTCGGTGAGCAGGAACTCCGACATCACGACACCCGAGGGGATCCGCGTCGGAGACGACAGCTCGAGCGTACTCGACGCGTATGGATCGCGAGCCGACGTCATGCCTCACAAATACTGGGAGAGTCCGGCGAAGTACATCACCGTCTGGCGCGTGCCTTCGCCGTCAGGGAAACGCCGCGGAATCCGCTTCGAGATCGGCCCGGAAGACCGGGTCGTGCAGATCCACGCCGGCGGCCCGAGCATCGAGTACGTCGAGGGCTGTTTGTGAAATCGACCTCCCCGTGGGTCGATGAACCGTTCGTTCGCCCACATGGCGGTGGTCTCGCTCGTCGGATGCCGCTTCTGCATGGATTTCGGTTACTTCATCGCGCACGACGAGGGACTCGACTTAGCCAAGGTGCGCGAGGTTCCGCGGTGGCGGGAGTCGGCCATCTCCTTCGTGATCGAAGGCGGTCGGATCAGGCGCCTCTACGTGATCCGCAATCCGCGCAAGATGAGGCGGCTGGAGGAGGCGGCGGAACTCCGGCGGTGATGGCGTGCGGACGGTAGCACGACGAACGTGATTCACCCCACTCCGCCCGACTCGCGTCCCAACCGGGCCGTATGTCGTAATGGACGCACCGCGGAAGCTCGCGAGCGAGAAAGGCCTCGCATAGCGGGCCCGCTGGGTCAGGCATCCGGAGACGATCAACGCTTTCAGCGAGCCGGTCTGTTTCAGATCGGCCAAGTCCAGGATCGCGGCGAATCGGCTACGAGATCCGACTCGCTCTCCGAGCCGTATCTAGATCGCGTGTTGCAGACGGAAGTCGAGTACGATATTCGACCCGGAGACCGCTGGCATTGGACCCGCGAAGGCCCGTGACCAGGCCCGTGACCAGGCCCGTGACCAGACCCGCGACCAGACCCGCGGCCAGACCCGCGGCCAGACTCGCGAACAGACCTGCGACGGGGGCCGCGACCGGGTCCGCGGGGCGCGGGGTCGCGTCGCGGTGCGAGGTAGCCGCCGGGCTGAACCTCGGCCGCGGCTTCGTACTCCGACACCTATGGGACAGGGCGGCACAGGCTCGAGCCGTCGCACGCTCGGCGAGGAACACCCGAAACGGAGCCGGGCGGTATTTTCCACCCCATGTCGAAATCCCACCCCCGGCTCCGACTACCCTATGCAACCGGGCACCACGGCGCCGGCCCACACCATCGGCGCCCAACCGAAAGGAGCCGTACCATGAAGTACATGATGATGATGAACGTCCCCGCCGGACCCGCCGACTACCAGATCAACTCCTGGTCGCCCGAGGATTTCCAGGCGCACATGGAGTTCATGCACCGCTTCAACGAGGAGCTCGTCGCGACGGGCGAGTGGGTGGATGGCCAGGGGCTGGCGGCGCCGGGCGAGGCGAAGCTGGTGCGGGCGGGTGAGAACGGCGAGCCGATCACGGACGGTCCGTTCCCGGAGACGAAGGAGTTCCTGGCCGGCTACTGGATCATCGACGTCGAGAGCGCCGAGCGCGCGTACGAGCTGGCGGCGAAGGCCTCGATGGCGCCCGGAGCCGGCGGCGCGCCGCTGCGCATGCCGATCGAGGTGCGTCAGGTCATGAGCGCGCCGGTTCCCACCGACGCGTGACGACGGATTCGCGACCGTCGGATGTCGAGCACCTGCTGCGCGACCTCGCGCCGCGGGTGCTCGGCGCGGTCGCGCGTCGTCACGGCGACTTCGAGCTCGCGGAGGACGCGGTTCAGGAGGCGCTGATCGCGGCGGCGGAGCAGTGGCCGGCGGAGGGCGTGCCCGCGAACCCGCGCGGGTGGCTCTACCGTGTCGCCATACGGCGCATGACGGACCGACTGCGCAGCGAGATGGCGCGGAGGCGCCGCGAGGATGCCGTCGCCTCCGAGCTCTGGGCGGAGTGGGCGTTCGTGCCGCCGGCGAACGTCGATCTGGTCGAGGATGGCGACGACACGCTCGCCCTCCTCTTCACGTGCTGCCACCCGTCGCTCACGCCGGCGTCGGCCGTCGCGCTCACGCTGCGCGCTGTCGGCGGGCTCACCACCGCGGAGATCGCGGGCGCGTTCCTGGTCCCGGAGGCGACGATGGCGCAGCGGATCAGCCGGGCGAAGCGGACGATCAAGGAGTCCGGCATCCCGTTCCGCGTCCCGGGCGCGGAGGAGCGGGCCGAGCGGCTGGGCACGGTGCTCCGGATCCTCTACCTGATCTTCAACGAGGGGTACACGGCCACGGCGGGCCCATTGCTGGTGCGCACCGACCTCTCGAACGAGGCGATCCGCCTCACTCGCATGGTCCTGGCCCTCCTCCCGGACGACGCCGAGGTGGCCGGGCTCCTCGCCCTCATGCTGCTGACCGACGCACGCCGCGCCGCGCGGACGGGGCCGAACGGGGAGCTGATCCCACTCGACGAGCAGGACCGGACGCTGTGGGACCGGGAAAAGATCGCCGAGGGGATCCGCCTCGTCTCGGGGGCGCTCCCGCGGGGGCGGGTCGGCCCGTACCAGCTCCAAGCGGCGATCGCCGCGGTGCATGCGGAGGCGGCGCGCGCGGAGGCGACCGACTGGCCGCAGATCCTCGCGCTCTACACCGTCCTCGAGCGGATCAGCGGTAACCCGATGGTCACACTGAACCGCGCCGTCGCCGTCGCGATGGTGCACGGGCCGGAGGCCGGACTCGCGCTGCTGGAGCCGCTCGCCACGGACCGTCGACTGAAGGAAAATCACCGGCTCGACGCGGTGCGCGCACACCTCCACGAGCGTGCCGGCGACGTGGAGCGCGCGCTCGAGCACTACCGCGCGGCGGCGGAGCGGACGGCGAGTCTGCCGGAGCGGGACTACCTGCTCAAGAAGGCGGCAGCGCTGGCGCACTCCGCCACACTGGTGGACCGCTCCGAAGATCGCCCCTAGCCGACACAGGCGAGCCCCCCCTCTTCTCCTTGTCCCGCGTCGCCTTTCGACGTAGCTTTGCCGGATCATTACGCCCAGCGTCCGCCCGCGCCGCCCGAGCATGGCGGTGGTGGGCGTCCTTGTCGTGAGAGGTCTGAGGGAACTTGCGCGCTATCCGGTTCCACTACCGTCCCATCCGTTACCTGGCCACCCGTTGGGCATCCAGGCGGCGTCCGTCGTTCGCATTGGGGCCGCTGGGGTGCCTGTCGTTCGACGAGGTCGAGCCGGCGCCGCTTCCGGGCGCGGACTGGGTGCGGATCGAAACGTCGCTGAGCGGGATCTGCGGCAGCGATCTGGCCGCGGTGACCGCGCACGACTCGTTCACACTCGAGCCGTTCGGCGCGTTCCCCTTCACCTTCGGCCACGAGAACGTGGGCCGGATCGTGGAGAAGGGGCCGGGTGCCGAGGGGTGGACGATCGGCGAGCGCGTCATCGTGAACCCGATGCTCGGCTGCCTGCAGCGCGGGCTCGACCCCGTCTGTGGAGCGTGCGCCCGTGGCGAGTACGGCCTCTGCCGCCGCACGACGGATGGCGAGATCGGGAGCGGGCCGATGATCGGCTATCACCCCGGCGTCGGCGGCGGGTGGTCGCGCTCCTTCGTGGCGCACGTGAGCCAGCTCCACCGCCCCGGCGCGCTGAGCGACGAGGTCGCCGTCCTGACCGACCCGTTCGCCTCGGCGCTGCGCCCGGTGCTGCTGCACCCGCCGGTGGGCGAGGGCGAGCACGAGCGCGGGGGAGAGCCCGAATCCGACGCCCCTCGCGCCCGCGCCCGCCCCGGCGCAGCCGAAGACGAGCCGGACACGGTCCTGGTGATCGGCGCGGGGACGATCGGCGTGCTCACGGTCAAGGCGCTGCGCCTCACGGGGTGGACGGGCGAGATCGCGGTCCTCGGCCGGCACCCGTTCCAGCTCGAGCTGGCGGAGCAGGCGGGGGCGACGCGGCTCTTCCGCCGGCGCGACGAGGCGTACGCGTGGGCGGAGTCGCTGCCGGGCGCGAAGGGCTACAAGCCGACGCTCGCGCCGCGTTTCGTCGAGGGTGGGCCGTCGCTCATCTACGACACGGTGGGCACGGCGGGCTCGGCGGGCGACTCACTGGCGCTGGCGCGGGAAGGCGGGCGCATCGTGCTGGTCGGCGCAGCGGCGAAGCTGGAGGCCGACTGGACCCGCCTGTGGTACAGGCAACTCAGCCTGGCCGGCGTCTTCGCGTACGGACTCGCGCCGTTCGGCGACGAGCGACGCGACATCTACGACATCTCGATCGAACTCATGCAGCGTGCTGGGTTCGACGATCTGGGAATGGTAACCCACGAATTCGGACTGGAGGAATATCGTGCCGCACTCACCGCCGCTCTCGACAAAGCCGGGCACCGATCCGTCAAGGTCGTATTCCGGCCAGGCGACTGAAGACGGCGTCGCAGGCTACACGCGCGACCCGTTCGACGGCTACTTCGAGGGTCGCACGATCGAGGAGCTGATCGAGCCCGGCTCGCTGCTCGACACGCCGGCCGTGCGGCGGTGGTACGAGCTCTTCGCGAAGGGGCTGCCCGAGTCGCTCTACACCTTCCAGCTCCCCCTCGACCGCGCGTCGGGCCCGGAGTCGGAGGCGCTGGGCCGCGAGATCCTGATGTTCTCGTCGTACAGCTACCTCGGGCTGATCGGCCATCCGCGGCTGGCGACGGCGGTCAAGGAGGCGGTCGAGCGCTACGGCACCTCGACCGGCGGCGTGCGGCTGATGACCGGCACCCTCGCGCTGCACCTCGAGGTCGAGCGCGAGCTCGCCGCCTTCCTCGGGCAGGAGGCCGCGGCGATCTACCCGTCCGGCTACGATGCGAACATCGCCGCGATCACGTCGCTCTTCGGCCCGAACGACTACGCGATCCTCGACCAGTACGCGCACCGCAGCATCCACGACGGCGTGCGGATGGCCGGGTGCGAGACGCGGCGCTTCAAGCACAACGACCTGGACGATCTGGAGCGGCGCCTGCGGCAGGCGCGCAATCGCGGCGCGAAGCGGATCCTGATCGCCGTCGACTCGGTCTTCAGTATGGATGGTGAT
>CALKIP010000035.1 GCA_937995995.1 uncultured bacterium | reverse complement strand
CTGGAAGTGCTGGATGCGATGGTCGCACGCGAGCCAGGCTCGTACCTTCACCCGAGCAAGCGTTGGGAGTACCCCTGGGCCCTCGAGCGTGCGGGGCTGGAGGGTGAGCAGAGAATCCTGGACGCAGGGAGCGGCGCCTCGATCTTCCCGGTCTACCTCGCCAGTCAGGGACACCGGGTGAGTGCGGTGGATGTGGGAGTGGAGCGCCGGCTCGGTGCGGGGCACGGGGTACGCGTCGAGTACGTGGCCGGGGATCTGACGGCGCTACCCTTCGAGGACGCCGCCTTCGACGTCGCCTTCTGCATCTCGGTCATCGAGCACCTGCCAGAGGCGCGGATCGACCTGGCTATGAGCGAGCTTCAGCGCGTGCTGCGGGCCGGGGGGAGGCTCGTGCTGACGACCGATTACTACCACGACGCCGGTGCGGAGATTTGGTACGAAGGCCCCGATCGGAGTTTCCGGGTGGATTGGGGCGTCTTCGACGAGCCGCGCCTTCGTCGCTTCATCCTGGAGGTGCCGGGGTTCCACGTCGATGGCGCGATCGACCTCGAGGTCGACTGGGAGCAGACGGTGCGGACGATGCGCCGCTTTCATGGCTATCCGTACACTTCGGTGGGCGTGGCTCTGGTGAAGGAGGAAGGGTCGTGAGGATCTACGTCTTCGGGTCATCGATCGTTTCCGCGTACTGGAACGGCGCGGCCACCTACTACCGCGGAATCTTCCGAGCGCTGCATGCGCTGGGGCACGAGATCCACTTCTGTGAGCCGGACATCTACGACCGGCAACGTAACCGTGACCTCGAAGTGGATCCGGACTACGTGGCGGTCCGGGTGTACCGGGACGACGACGAGTTGGCTGCGCTCCAGGTGGAAGCGGCGGATGCCGACCTGGTGATCAAGTGCAGCGGGGTCGGGGCGCGGGACCAGGTGCTCGAGGCGTGGGCCGCCGAGCTGTCGGGGCCGCTCCGCGCGTTCTGGGACGTGGATGCGGCGCACACGCTCGAGCGAGTGGAAGGCGATACGGAGGACCCGATGCGCCGCTGGATCCCGCGCTACGATCTGGTTTTCACCTACGGCGGTGGACCGCCGGTAGTGGAGCGCTACCGCGCCCTCGGCGCACGATCATGCCACCCGATCTACAACGGACTGGACCCGGATGTACACCAGCCGAGTGCGCCGGATGCGTCGCTCGCGTGCGATCTGGTGTTCATGGGCAATCGGCTGCCGGACAGGGAAGCGCGTGTCGATCACTTCTTCCTCCAGGCCGCGGAGGCCCTTCCTGAGCACCGTTTCATTCTGGGCGGGAGCGGGTGGGAAGACAAACCGCTGCCTAAGAACGTGCGCTGGATCGGCCACGTTCCGACCGACCTGCACAACACGGTGAACGCCTCCGCGCGGCTGGTCCTCAACATTCACCGCGAGGCAATGGCGCGGAACGGCTACTCTCCAGCCACTCGACTCTTCGAGGCGGCAGGTGCGGGTGCCTGTCAGATCACCGATTCCTGGGTCGGGGTGGAGGAGTTCTTCGAGCCCGGGAGGGAGGTGCTCGTGGCCGAGGGACCCGAGGATGTGATCCGCTGGGTGCTCCACATAGACGACGGGCAGGCCCGAACGATCGGTGCCGCCGCCCGCGAGCGCGCGGTTCGAACGCACGGCTACGTCGATCGGGCGCAACAGGTGGACCGCGTGCTGCGGTCGTTCGCGGCGGTTGAACCGTAGAGGGCGCTTCTCTTCACTAATCGCACAATCGCCTTGACGCCGCGCCGGCGGCAAGACATTCTACGCGCATGGCGACGCCACGACTTCGTATCCTGGACGGCCGGGAAGAGGCGACCGCGCTCCACGACCGGGCGATGGACGACCTCCGCTTCATCCGCCAGACGATGGAGCGGGCGGGAGCCTTTACGGCCGTGCCCGGGTGGGGCGGCGTCGTGGTCGGGGTGACGGCCGTGATCGCGACCGTGTTGGCAGCCACGGCGGCGCCGGGTACGTGGCTCTCGATCTGGTTGGGCGAGGCGGTGCTGTCGCTCGTCATCGCGGCGTGGGCCGTCGGACGGAAGGCGCGGGCCGCCAATGTGCCGGTCCTCTCGGGTCCGGGGCAGAAGTTCCTGCGAAGTTTCCTGCCGCCCATGATGGTGGGGGCATTGCTCACCGTGGTCTTCCTCGGAAATGGCCAGATGGCGATGCTGCCCGGCACATGGCTGCTGCTCTACGGCACCGCCGTGATGACCGCGGGCTCGTTCTCCGTGCGCATCGTTCCCGTCATGGGACTCTGCTTCATGGCCATGGGTGCGGTGGCTTACTTCACACCGCCGGCGTGGAACGATGTACTCATGGGCCTCGGGTTCGGCGGGTTGCACATCGTGTTCGGTCTCATCATCGCCCGGAGGTACGGTGGCTAGCTCCGGGGCACTGTCCCGGCGGCCGGGACCGGAACGGAGCGCTTCCAAAGACATCGGTACGGACCTGGGCGGGGCGCCCGAACTCAGCCCGCTCGAGCTGGACCGGTTGATCCACGAACGACTCCGTCTTGGCATCGTCAGCGCCCTTGCCGTGAATGAGTCGCTCAGTTTCAACGACCTGAAACGCATGCTGGAGACGACGGACGGCAATCTCAGCGTGCATGCCCGAAAGCTGGAAGATGCGGGGTACGTGGCGTGCACGAAGTCGTTCGAGGGACGCTACCCGAGGACGGACTACCGATTGACCGCGGCGGGCCGGAACGCACTGGAACGCTATCTGGACCACATGGAAGCGCTGATCCGCGCGACGCGCGAAGGCTGAACGCGCGGCATTTTTTTCGAGGTAGGCTTTATGGGGCAAAGTGCTTTGCGTGGCACGCCCGGCGAGGGGCTGCACGTGGCGATCATCATGGATGGCAACGGCCGCTGGGCGAGTGCCCGGGGGCGCTCGCGGGTGTGGGGGCACCGGGTGGGCGCCAAGGCGGCGAGGTCGATCGTGGAGGCGGCGCCGTCGCTGGGGATCGACACGCTGACGCTCTACGCCTTCTCCGCGGACAACTGGCGGCGCCCGGCCCGCGAAGTGGCGGCGCTGATGCGACTTTTCGAGGCGTATCTGCGCGGCGAGGTGAAGAACTGCATCGAACAGGGCGTGCGCCTGCGTGTGATCGGCCGGCGTGACCGACTGCCTTCCCGCGTTCGGTCGGCCGTGGAGGCGGCCGAGGCGCAGACCGCGGGTGGGCGTACGCTGTGTCTGCGGATCGCACTGGACTACTCGGCCCGGGATGCGATCGTGGCCGCAGCCGCTGCGGCCACCGTGTCGGGCGGGGCAGGGGAGCTCACGCGGGAAGCGTTTTCGGCGCTCCTGAGCAACGCAGTGCACGGCGGCGGGGAGACATCGGAGGTGGACCTGTTGATCCGTACCGGCGGCGAGCAGCGGCTGAGCGACTTCCTGCTGTGGGAATCCGCGTACGCCGAGCTGTACTTCACGCAGCTCATGTGGCCCGAGTTCACGCCGGCGGAGCTGGAGGCGGCGGTGCGGGAGTTCCACCGTCGCGAGCGTCGATTCGGTGGATTGCCGGAGGCCGCGGCGAGTTGAGGCGGCTGGATCGGCGTTTGCCCGGTGCGTGACGCGACCGGAACACGGGCACGCGTACGCGTAGGTATGGGCAACTGAGGCGGGGTCTGGCACGCGGTGTGCTCCGGGTCGGCAGGTCGATGAACCGAAACCTGGAGTGGCGCCGCCATGAAGCTGGTCTTCCTCGGGCTCTCCCTCACCAGTTCCTGGGGCAACGGACACGCGACGACGTATCGCGGGCTGTGCCGCGCGCTGTCGCGTCGAGGGCACAGGGTCCTTTTCTACGAATGGGACGCGCCGTGGTACTCGGGAGCGCACCGCGATTTAGCGCCCGAGGCGTGTGACTACGCGGATATCCGCCTGTTCCGGGAGTGGGGTTCGGCACGCGACGAGCTTCGCCGAGAGCTCGTGGATGCGGACGCGGTGCTGCTCGGTTCGTATTTCCGCCCAGGGGTCGAGGCGGCGGAGTTCCTTGCGCAGGAATTCGATGGCGTCCGGCTGTACTACGACATCGACACGCCGGTCACGGTTCGGGCGTATGAGGAGGAGGGCTCGGCGGAGTACCTGCGTGCGGACCAGGTACCTTACTTCGACGTTTACTTTTCATTCACGGGCGGCCCGGTGCTCGCCGAACTGGAGCGGCGCTACGGCTCGCCGCGGGCGGTCGCACTTTACTGCGCGGTGGACCCGGATCAGCACCGGCCAGCGGAGCGGCGCGCTGAGTACACGTGCGCGCTCGGCTACATGGGCACCTACGCGACGGATCGTCAGCCGGGCGTGGAGCGGTTTCTTTGCGAGCCGGCGCGTCGGCGTCCGGATCTGGAGTTCATCGTGGCGGGTCCGCAGTATCCCTTGGATCTCGAGTGGCCGTCGAACGTGCGGCTCTTCGACCACCTTCCTCCAGCGGATCACGCGGCCTTCTACGGCTCGAATCGCCTGACATTGAACCTGACGCGCGCGGAGATGCGACGCTGGGGCTGGTCCCCTTCGGTTCGCATCTTCGAGGCCGCGGCGTGTGGTGCCGCGATCGTGAGCGATGCGTGGGAGGGGCTCGACCGTTTCCTGGAGCCCGGCAGCGAGGTCCTCATCGCCTCGAGCACGGAAGATGTCATCGACGCACTCGAGCTCACGGATCGTGAGGTGCGTGAAATCGGCGCGGCCGCGCGGGAGCGCGTGCTGTCTAGGCACTCGAACGATGCCCGGGCGGCGCAGTTCGAGGCGGAAGTAGAGCGGGCGCGTGGTCGTACGCCCGCCGCCGGTTAGCCACCTCGATCCGGGGCCAGCATCGCCGTGTCGCCCGGGCATTCCGCCCTGGTCCTGTGCATCGTCGCCCTCCTGAGCGTCACACCTTCTGATCTCCCCGCACAGATCCGTCCGCTCGAGCCGCTCGACCTGTGCGTGTACGCGTGTGGTCGGCACGTCGTGGTGGAGGTTGGCGTGGCGGCGTACGACGGACAACGGGCGTCGCTCGCGGGCGTCGAGGGGCGTCTGATCGAGCTGGGCCGACTGCGCGTGCTCTGGCGGATGGACCGGGTGGCGTTCCAGGCATCGGGCACGGTCTGGCGTCGTCTGGACGGACCGCGACCTTTTGCGGAGCCGGTCGATGGCGTAGTTGGGGGGCATGCGGAACGTCTCGGCGACGTGGGCGATTTCCGTCTGGAGACGATCATCGCCCTCGTCCGGACCGAGCACCTTCGTGCGGTGCTGCGCTTCGGCACGCGGCTGCCGACCACGGATGACCGGATCGGATTGGAGCGCGACCGCACCGACTTCTTCGCCCTGGTCGGCGGGCAGTTCACTCGAGGCGCGCTCACGGCGACACTCGAGAGCGGACTCGGAATACACGGCGCGTACACGTCGTATTTCGACCAGGTCGATGTCTGGCTCTATTCGGCTGCATTGGAGTATGATCTGGGAGCGTTGGTTCCGAGCGTCGCGGTGGCCGGACAGGCCGACGGACTCAGTGGCCCACCGGTCCGGGGCAACGAGAATCTCCAGGAGGCACGCTTCGGATTACGAATCGGCCGGGACCAATGGGTGCGCATCGTCGCGGTCACGGGGCTCACGGAGTTCAGTCCGACACGTGGCGTGGAAGTGGCCGTGGGAGCGGCGTTCTAGGGCGTGATGACAAACTGGACAGCGACCGGCGGCACCGGTACATTTCCGCGCGATAACCTGTTCAGTGTCTGAACCAGGAGCACGAGGGGTGAAGAGCATCGTTTGCATCAAGCGGGTGCCGGACACCGAAACCCGCATCAAGATCGCGGACGACCGTACATCGATCGATCCGTCGGGTGTGAAGTACGTGGTCAACCCGTACGACGAGTTCGCGGTCGAGGCCGCTTTGCAGCACAAGGAAGGTGCAGGCTCCGGCGAGGTTACGGTGATGACGGTCGGCCCGGCGGCGGCGGGCGAGCAGCTTCGCTCCGCGCTGGCGATGGGTGCCGACAACGCGGTCCTGCTGAAGGGTGAGCCGACGCAGGACGGCCTCGCGACCGCGCGTGCCCTGGCGGCCGAGCTGAAGGAGCGCGAAGCGGACATGATCCTCTTCGGCGTGAAGGCCGTGGATGACGATCAGCAGCAGGTAGGCCCGATGGTGGCCGAGATGCTGGGGCTTCCATGCGTCACGGTCGTCGGCGAGTTCACGGTGGAGGACGGCCGCGTCGTCTGCCGCCGCGAGGTCGAGGGCGGCACGGAGGTGGTCGAGGCCCCGCTCCCGGCGGTTCTGACGATCACGAAGGGGAAGTACGAGCCCCGCTACGCGTCGCTCAAGGGGATCATGGCGGCGAAGCGCAAGCCGCTGGAGGAGAAGGATGCACAGCTCGGCGAGAGCCGGGTGAAGGTCCAGGAGCTGAGCTACCCGCCGGAGCGGCCCGAGGGCCGGATCGTGGGCGAGGGCGTGGACGCGGTCGCCGACCTGGTCCGGCTCCTCAGAGAAGAAGCCAAGGCGCTGTAGGGGGGAGCGATGGCGAACGTACTGGCAATTGCGGAGCAGCGCGACGGCGCGCTGCGGAAGGTTTCGCAGGAGGTCGTGAGCGCCGCGCGTACGGTGGCGGACGCGCTCTCCGGCGAGGTACACGTACTCGTTCTCGGCCCGAGCGGCATCGGCGATGCAGCGGCCGAGCTCGGGCGCTTCGGCGCGGACAAGATCTGGGTCGGCGAGGCCGAAGCGTTCGGGACCTCGAACCCGGAGGGCGCAACGAAGGTCATCGCGGAACTGGCCGGGAGCAACAGCTACCACACGGTGCTCTTCTCGGCGAGTGCACAGGGCAAGGATGTGGCACCGCGGGTAGCGGCGCGGCTGGACGTGCCGCTCGCGACGGATGCCACGGAGCTCTCCGTGGACGATGGCGAGCTGGTGGTCACGCGTCCGGTCTATGCGGGCAAGGCCTTCGCGCGCCTCACGCTCGAGGGCGAGCCGCGGGTGGTCTCGGTGCGGCCGAACGTGTTCCCCTGCGTGGAGAACGAGCGAGCCGGCGCCGTCGAGCGCCTGGACGTGTCGGCCGGCGAGGATGTGCGCGTCAAGGTCCGCGAGGTCGTCGCGTCGTCGGGTGAGCAGGTCGATGTGGCGGAGGCCTCGGTCGTCGTGAGTGGCGGGCGCGGGCTGCGCGGTCCCGAGAACTGGCACATGCTCGAGCAGCTCGCCGAGGCGATCGGTCCCGGCTGCGCGCTCGGCGCGTCGCGAGCCGTGGTCGACGCCGGCTGGCGTCCGCATGGGGAGCAGGTCGGCCAGACCGGGAAGACGGTCGCGCCGCAGCTCTACATCGCGGTCGGAATCAGCGGCGCGATCCAGCACTTGGCGGGGATGCGCACTGCCAAGACGATCGTCGCGATCAACAAGGATCCGGACGCGCCGATCTTCAAGGTGGCCGACTACGGTGTGGTCGGCGATGCTTTCGAGATCGTGCCTCGCCTGGCCGAGGAGATTCGCAAGCTGCGCGAGGCGTGATCGGCGCAGTCGATCGAAGCACTGAAAGCGGCGGACCGGGTGACCCGGTCCGCCGCTTTTTCGTGCGTTCCGCAGGCCGAGCGACTCTGGAGCGCGGCCGAGCCCGGTGCGGATTCGCACCCCGAACTCAAGCCGGGACTCGGTGCGGGCGAAACTGTAGAAGTGGAAACCTTCCCCCGGGTTCCGGCGGTGCCGCACGGTGTGGCTCGTGGCGCCGTCGCCAGCGCGTCCATCCACCAGCCAAGTGCGGCGCGTGCGGGGGCTGGGATGGTTCACGCACTCGTACGGACTGCACGCGCAATGCGGCGGCGGGCGGGCTGCCGACGTGAGACTCCGCGCCATGACTCCATTGAATGCCACATTGGTCGGACACCGCATCCTCATCGTGGACGATGAGCCGGCGAACGTCCGTCTCCTGGAGCGTGTCCTCGAGAAGGGGGGATACCGCGCGGTACGGAGTACGACCGATCCGTGCGAGGCCGTGGAGCTCTTCGACGATTTCGCTCCCGATCTGGTGCTCCTGGACCTGAACATGTCGCCGCTGGACGGCTTTGCCGTGATGGAGCACATTCGGGGGCGGCTGTCCGCGGGCACGTACCTGCCGATCCTCGTCGTGACCGCGGACCTCTCGCCACAAACTCGCCGACGAGTCCTCGCCAGTGGGGCCAGAGACTTCCTGACCAAGCCGTTCGATCCCGCCGAGATCCTCCTCAGGATTCGCAACCTGCTGGAGACGCGCTATCTCCACCTGCGGCTCAAGGGACAGAACGCGGAGCTGGAAGAAGGGGTGCGCACCCGCACGCGGGAGCTGGAGGAGGCACGGACCGAGATTCTGGAGTGTCTGGGTCGGGCCGCCGAGTACCGCGACGACGCAACCGGGGAGCACACGCAGCGCGTCGGCGATCTCTCCGGTCGGATCGCCCTTCGGCTGGGCCTGTCGAGCGCCGAGTCGGCTCTGATCGCACGGGCGGCCACGCTGCACGACATCGGCAAGATCGGCATCCCGGACCACATCCTCCTCAAGCCGGGCAAGCTGTCACCGGCGGAGTTCGAGATCATGAAGACGCACACCCGCATCGGTGCGCGAATCCTGTCGGGCAGCCGGTCGCCCTTGCTGCAACTGGCCCGTGAGGTCGCGCTCACGCACCACGAGCGGTGGGATGGCCTGGGGTACGCGGGCCTTGCGGGCGATGCGATCCCGCTCCCGGGCAGGATCGTGGCGGTGGCCGACACCTTCGACGCCTTGACGCACCAGAGACCCTACAAGCCCGCGTGGTCGATCGCAGAGGCAATGGCCGAAGTCGAACGGGAGCGAGGCCGACAATTCGATCCGGATATCGTGGATGCGTTCTTACACATCATGCAGCAGCCGGATCTCGGTCCGGCCCCCTTTCAGGTGGTCCACGCCTGATCCGCGAGCCCGTCGTGACCAGTGCCGCGCGTGCGGCCGCGAGGACGCTCTCCGTCGACACCCTGGTGATGCAGCTCTGCTCGGCGATCAGGCAGTGTGACGACGTCCAGCAGCCGGGCGGGTGCAGGGAGCGCGTGTTGCGATAGGGACAGGC
>CALKIP010000034.1 GCA_937995995.1 uncultured bacterium | reverse complement strand
TCGAGCAGACGATCGCGAGCCAGATCGGCTACTTCGCGGCGATGCTCTACAACCCGAACAACGTGGCGATCGAGGGCTCGCCGGTCACGACGCGGCTGGAGCTGGAGGTCGCGGCCGATCTGGCTCGGATGATCGGCTACGATCCGGGCGCGTCGTGGGGCCACCTCACCTCGGGGGGCACGGTCGCCAACTTCGAGGCGCTCTGGATGGCGCGCAACGTCATCTACTTCCCGGTCGCGGCGCGTGGTGCCGCCGACCGGCTCGCCACGGCACCGGAGATCGAGCTGCCGGATGGCTCGCGGGCGCCGCTGGACCGGCTCGGGCTCTGGGAGCTGCTCAACATCCGCAACGAGGCGGTGCACGATCTCTGGGAGGAGCTCTGGAGCGCGGCGTCGCCTGCCGATGTACGCCTTGCCCTGCACGACCACTCGCTCACCACACTCGGCTACCAGGAGTACATGCGCCGGCTCACCGACAGTTTCGGTGACCCGCTGCCGTCGGGCGTGGTGCTGGTCGCCGCGACGGCGCACTACTCGTGGGAGAAGATCGTCCGCGCGCTCGGGATCGGCGCGAACCAACTCGTCTACGTACCGGTCGACGAGCGCTACCGCATGGCCCCGGACGCACGCTGGGAGACGGTGCGCGGCCTCTCCGAGCGCCGGGTCCCGATCCTGGCGTGTGTCAGCGTGTGCGGGACCACGGAGGAGAGCGCGGTCGATCGCCTCGACCAGGTGCTCGAGGTGCGTCGCCGGGCCGAGCGCGAGCTGGGCGTGACCTTCCACATCCACTCGGACGCCGCGTACGGCGGCTACGCCGCCGCGGTCACCTGGACCCACGACGGCCGGCGCCGGACCGCGGCCGAGATCCGGGCCTCGACCGGAGAGGAGTGGCCGACGGAGGCGTGGGTCCGTTCGGTGGAGGCGCTGGCCGAGGCCGACTCGGTCACGATCGATCCGCACAAGCTCGGCTACGTCCCCTATCCATCGGGCGCGATCCTGATCCGGGATCGCCGCGCGAGGGAGTTGGTGGCGATCGATCCACCGTACCTGCTTCCCACGCAGGGGCTCGACTCGGCAGAGGACCTCTTCCTGGGCCGCTTCATCTTCGAGGGCTCGAAGCCCGGCGCCGCCGCCGCCTCGGTGTGGCTCAGCCACAAGGTGCTGCCCCTCGACGAGCGCGGCTACGGCTACCTCATCGAGCGCACCGTCTGCGGCGCGCGGCGGCTCCACGACGCACTGCGCGAGGCGGATTTCGGCCCGTTCCGCATCGTGCTCCTCCCCGAGCCGGACATCAACATCGTCTGCTTCGTCATGCACCACCCGTCGCTCGACTCCCTCGAGGCGGTCAACGCCTTCAACGAGCGGATCTACGGGCGGATGAGTCTCAATGAACCGGGGGCGAAGCCGGACTACATCATCACGCGCACCCGCTTCCAGAGCCCGATGTACGACGGTGCCGTCGACCCGCTCCTCGGGGAACTTGGCGTGTGCACTGTCGACGAGTGGAAGGCGAATCGCGCGGAGGGGCTGGTGGTGCTGCGCTCCACGGTGATGGACCCGTTCCTTGATGCGCCGCCGCCCGCGCCGGACCACGTGAGCGGGTTTACGGCGGCGGTGCGGCGGGTGTGTGAGGAGGTGCTGGCGGGATAATCGCGCCCGACGCCGAGCGCGCGCGCACCTGTCAGCGCTTCAGCCGAAGCCGCAGGATCACCGGCGCCTCGAGCTCGTCGGCCGGCGGGAGCGCGCCGTCCCGGAACGCGCCCCACTGGCTGTTCGCTACATAGAACAACGTGTCTTCGACTACCGTGCCGAGAGTGGGCTCGTCGTACGCCGGGTGGTTTGCCTCGAGCGTTTCCGCGGCAGTGATCGCGTCGCCTGCGGCGTTCAACCGCAGGCGCAACACGCGGTGCGGCCGCGTGCCGTTCTGGATGGCGATCAGGGTGTCGTCGTGGCGCGCGAGGCCGTCGATCCCCAGGAGCATTGCATCCTCCGGCGCCGTAACCGGCGAAGTCGCGCCCGAGGCAGGGTCGATGCGGAGGATCCCGAGGGCGTAGTCGGCCACGTAGAGACGGCGCCCGTCGGGCCAGGCCACGATCCCTTGTGGACTGACGAATCGTCCGGCGGGGACGAGCGGTTCCAGTGCGGAGGAGCCCTGCCCGATCACGTAGATCGCCCCATCGGACGCGCTCACGTAGACCTCTCCCTCGGGGCCGATGGCGAGGTCGCCGATCACATGCCGCAGCGTATCGGATACGGCGTACGTTCCGCGTAGAGCGCCCGTGTCGAGGTCGTAGGCGACGACGCGGCTGCGACGCAACTCTTCCTCGGCGACCCCTCGCGTCTCCGGGAGCGCCGCCGTGCACACCCAGAGGAGCCGGCGCTCGGTGTCCGCCGCGATACCGAGCACGCTCCACAGCGCGTTCGATGGGTCGGCTCCGAACCGTGACGTGGGTGCCGAGGCGGCGGCATCCGACCCTTCGCTGTCGGTGGCCACTGCGCCGAACACGGTGGCCGTGCCCGCCGAATCCACCGCGACGATCCTGCGCAGGTGCACGCTTCCCACGAAGAACCGGCGGGTTCGCGCATCAAAGGCAACGCCCTCGGGGATGAAGTCCCGGTCGGGCAGGCGGAACGCGGGGTCGCCGTCGCCGATCCGGTCGGCGTTGCGATGGAAGCGGGCCTGGACCGCCTGGATTTCGGGCCGGCTACGGAGCGCCGCAAGATCGTCGTCCTGCGCGAGGTCGTAGACCAGACCCATCGCCGCGAGGCGCTCGAGGGTAGAGGCCGCGGCGGTGACATCGCCGGCGAGGGCGTGGGCGACGGCGAGGTCGTGGAGCAGCGTCGGGTGGCCGGGCAGGAGGTCGAGGGCGTCCAGGAGCCGGGCGCGCATCGTCTCGGGGTCGGCCGCCTCCCGCGCCGCGGCCGCTTCCCGTGCGTAACGGCTCGCTGCCGCGACGGACTGCGCATCCTGGGCGTAGAGGAGCGGGAACACGAGGAGCAGCGCGGTACAGGCGACCACCGCTGCACGGAGGAGGAGCATCGTCGCTCGGGTGAGGCCGGGAAGGCCGGATCTGCCGGGGTGGCGCCAGGGCATCGTGCTGCTCTGTTCGACAGGTGGGGTGCATCGGGGCGCGTTCCGGGCACGGGAGCAAAATGCCGCTCGTCCCGTTTCCGGATTCGCGAGGTGCCTCGGGCCGCGAACGTTCCGACCCGCTGCATCCGGCGAGCGCCGCGCACGTTGCCGAGTCGCTCGTCGCTCGACAACCACAGGGATGGAGTATGGCGACGATCCGGTCGATCCGCGACGGATCTGCGGCGAGTGGTGTGATCCCGGTGGCGAGCCGTCGCGGCAAGGATGTAGGTGGAGAGGGGAGGGGCGGCACCCAATGTGCTCGTACGCGTGGGTGTGGGCAGCCGTCGCACTGCTGTGCCCTTGCCGCCCCAGAAGCGGAGTTCCAGATTGGGCATCGTGCAGTCGTGAGACGCAGACCACGAACCCGCGATCCGACGGGGCAGCGTTCCGGCGGCCGCCTCACCCGCCCGCTCCCACGCAATCGTTCACCGAGCGACCCGCCTATGCACACCGATCTCCTCCACCTCACTGTCGAGAAACGGCCTTCCAGACTCCGCTTCGATGGCCGTGTCCTCTTCCTGGTCGACGATGCCGAGCTCATGCACCGGCAACTCGGCGGCGAGGACCTGGAGTTGACGGACGAATTGAAGTCCAAGCTGCGCGACCAGATCTCGACCGACGAGATCACGCCGGCCTACATCTGCTACTACTTCGACGAAACGCTCGGCCTCTTCCCGTACCTGGGCCTCAAGGCCGGTGGCGAGTTTCCGGTCGAGCGCGGCAGCGTGAAGAAGGGCGGCTTCGTCTGCTCGGTCAGTGGCAAGCGACGCGGGAAGGGGAGCAGCCGCGAGCAGTCGCCCTACGCCGAGATGATGGCCGGCATCCGTGTCGTCATCGCCGAGAACATCGAGCGTATCTACAACGAGAACTGCCAGAACCTCGGAATCCTGACCTCGACCGACTTCTCGCTGATCGAGCGGATCCGCAGGGGCGAGGAGATCGCGCTGGAGGCGTTCACCGAGGGCGTCGACCCGATCACGAAGGAGATCATCGAGTACGGCGGGCTCTTCGAGTACAACGTCGCGCGGCTGCAGGGCAAGGTCACGATCCCGCCTTTGGAGAGTCAACTGGGTGAGGACGCGCGCGAGCGCGAGCGCGAGGGAGGCGACCCGGCCTCCGAAGGTGGAAACAAACCGTCGATGGTTGCAGCCGCCATCCCACCTAGCCCTCGCCCTAGCCCTAGCCCTGGCGGCGCGCAGCGCCGCCCCATGACCGTCGCCGAGAAGATCTTCGCGCGCAAGCTGGTGACCGACGCGGCCCGGGGCGAGACCGGCGTCCCCTGGGTCAAGCCGGGCGACAGCGGCTTCTTCCGCACCGACTGGCGCTTCTCGCACGAGTACGTGAGTCCGATGGCCGCGATCTTCTTCGAGGAGAAGCTGGGGCCGGACGCGAAGGTGAACGACCCGTCGTCGATCCTGATGTTCCGTGACCACCTGACCTACCTGCACCAGGTCATGCCACAGGAGCGGGTGCAGCTCGGGCTGCTGGACGTGGCGCGTCAGCTCAAGGACAAGCAGGAGGCGTTCGCGAAGAAGCAGGGCGTGATCTACTACGGCGAGCGGATGGGCTACCGGCTGGGCAGCGAGGCGATCTGTCACTCGAAGATGCTCGAGGAGTATGCGGAGCCCGGACAGCTCATCGTCGGCACGGACTCGCACACGCCGCACTCGGGTGCGATCGGGTGCGTCGCCTTCGGCGTGGGAACGACGGCGATCTTCAACTCGTGGATCACGAAGGACGTGCGGGTCAGCGTGCCCCGGTCGTTCAAGGTGGTGGTGAAGGGGAAGAAGCCGGCGAACGTGACGGCCAAGGACTTCATGCTCGAGATCCTGCGCCACCCCTACATCCGGGATGGGCACGCGATCGGGCAGATCATCGAGTACGCCGGCGAGGCTGTCGAGGCGCTCTCGATCGACGAGCGCGCGACGATGACGAACATGGCCGCGGAGGTCGGCGCGTTCACCGGGATCATCGCACCGGACGCGAAGGCGGTCGAGTACCTCGTCGCCGAGCGTGGGATGGACCGTGCACGGGCCGAGGCGCTTTGCGAGGGACTCTTCTCCGACCCCGACGCCGAGTACGTCAAGGTCATCGAGATCGACGCCTCGCGGGTCCGGCCGATGGTCGCGCTTCCGGGCGATCCGGGCAATGGGCTCTACGTGGACGAACTGGGCGATGAGCCGGTTCGAATCGACGTCGCCTACGCGGGGAGCTGCACCGCGGGGAAGAAGGAGGACATGGACATGTACGCCGCCGTGCTGAAGCAGGCACGGGCGCAGGGACTCCGCGTGCACCCGGCGGTCAAGCTCTACATCCAGGTCGGCTCGCAGGAGGTCCGCAAGTACTGCGAGCGGCAGGGGTATCTGGACCTCTTCGACGAGATCGGCGCCGAGTTCATCGAGCCCGGCTGCGGCGCGTGCATCGCCGCGGGGCCGGGGACGAGCAAGGGGCCGGACGAGGTCACGATCTCCTCGCAAAACCGCAACTTCCCGGGCCGCAGCGGTCCCGGTCAGCTCTATCTGGCGAGCCCGTACACGGTCGCGGCTTCGGCGATCGCCGGCCACATCGTGGAATGGGTGCCGGGGCGGCCGATCGCCGTGCACGATCCGTTGGAGCCTGCCGGGGTGTAGGCCGCCCAACCCTTGCCGCGATCGAGAGTCCGAACACCTCGACCAGACGGCGATCGGTCCACTCGTGTAACCCAGCCGGGTTCTTTCATTGTCCGAGTAGCGCGAACGCCGCGCCGTAGGCCGCGGCGCCGGCCAGCGTCGCGAGCACGACGTTGCGTTTGAGGGCGAAGACGAATGCGGTGGCCAGGCACCCGGCCAGGATCAGCGGCCGCTCCGCGGCGCCCGAGGAAAGATCCGGGAGGAGCGAGGCGACGAGGAGCGTGGATATCGCTGCCGGGCCGATGCTCTCCATTGCCCCCGCAATGCGGTGGCTGCCCACGTTCGTGCGGCCGCGGAAGCGTGTGGGCAGGAATCGAAAGAGCCAGGTGCCCAGGCCGACCACCAGCGCGACGATCAATACATCGCCCCTCATCCCGCCACCTCCGGGCCGGGCGTGCGCCGGAGCGCTCCGACCACCGCGCCCGTAGCCATCCCGGCAAGGACGCCCGCGGTCGTCCCCGCGATGAGCGTGACCGCCACGCACACCACTCCAGCCGCCGTCACGACGGGCACCTGCCTGCGATCCAGGATCGAGAGGAGTAGGGCGAGGAAGAGTGCGGGGAGCATGAAGCCGAGTGCGGCTTCGAGCGCCGGCCAGGCCGCGAGTGCACCGCCACCCGCGAGTGCGCCTGCCGCGGTCCCGGACACCCACGCCACGTACGCCGTCGCCCCGATCCCCAGCATCCAGCGCTCGCTCCACGCCTTCTCACCCGCCGCCAGGAAGCCGATCGCAGCGGCGAAGACCTCGTCGGTCAGGCCGTACGCCCACGCCCAGGAGCGCCGCACGCTCGCTCGCCTGCCGGCACGACCGAGGAGGGAGGGGCCGTAGAGGACGTGGCGCACGTTCATCGCCAGTAGCGTCACGATCGAGACCGCCACCGCACCCCCGCCGGAGAGGAGCGTGAGGGCCATGAACTGGCTCGCACCCGAGTAGACCAGGACGGAAAGGAGCACCGCCTCGGCCGTGGAAAAGCCCAACTCGGTCGCGCCGACGCCGAACGAGAAGGCGATCGGCACGTAGCCGATCACGATCGGAAGGCTCGCACGGACTCCGTCGAAGAACGAGGCTTCGCTGCTCCCGGCGGCGGCGCTGGAAGGCTCGATTGCCACATCGGCATGCAACTGCGAACTGCTCACGGCTTTCGGGTTCCAGGTCGATCGCGGCCGCAACACCGGACGATCACCATCCGGCGGATGCGACTGGAGAGCTGTGTTGTAACCCGTTGTGTGAGCAACGTTTCGCCTCGCCCGACCGGTCCGGCTACGCCCGCCGGTCCAGGCCACGGGCCGATCTCCCGGCGTCCCATGCGTTCGAGTTCGGTGCGGCCACCACCACGGCGAGCGGTCGGACCGGCCCGCTACGAACCCGTGCGGCAAGCACCACGGCGGCGGGCCCTTCATCGCGCACGGAAGCGGAGGGGCGGCGCCCCCTTTGGACACCGCCCCTCCGCGTCTCTGTGTCTCTGTGTCTCTGTGTGATCAGACCGGCCAGCTCTCGCCGTTGTAGCACATCTCCCAGAACATCCACTCGTAGCGGGTGGAGGTCACGAAGATCTCGATCAGGTGTGCGCGCTTCTCGGGCGTCGCGCCCTCGGCCAGCTTCTCCATCTGCTCCTTGAGCCACTGGACCGCGCCGCCGAACTCGTCGGAGGCGTACATCGCGATCCAATCGGCGTAGCGGTCGTCGTCGGGCGAGCCGGTGCGGGCGAGGTGATGGCCCACGTAGGCGTAGCCCCAGGCACAGGGCAGGAGCGCCGAAGTCAGGTCGGCCAGGTCGCCGTCGGCCGCGGTACGGACCAGGAAATCGGTGTAGGCGCGCGCCGTCGGCCAGATCGGCTCCGCCTCCAGCTCCGCCGGCGTGATCCCGAAGCGCTCGGCGTACTGCCGGTGCAGCCCCATCTCGACGTTGAGGGTGAGGTCCAGGACACGGGCGTACCACCCCATCGTCTCGAGGTCCAGCGCCTTGGAGACTCCCCAGGCGAAGATGCGCGAGTACTCCTTGAGGTAGCGGTAGTCCTGGCGAACCCAGTTCTTGAAGCGCTCGACCTCGAGAGAGCCGTCGCCCAACCCCTTGACGAACGGGTGTGCGAGCTGGGCGTCCATGATCGAACGCGTCGCTTCGAAGAGCTCGGCGGTGAAGGGGCCGACGGGGTCGAGGATCGCGCTTGCGGCCACGGGGGCACGGGTCTTCACTGTACTCATTTCAGATTCTCCTCGTTGAATGGACCCTAGAGGATCCGGTTGAATTCTCGCCACGAGCATTCGGAATCGGCTTCGGGAGTACGGCGTTTCCCGCTGGAGCCGAGTCCTTCGGGTAAACGGGGCGGCCGGTCAGTTCGCCGTGGCCGCTCCCGCCGCCGGCACCAGCTCGAGGCCGGGCCAGCCGTCGCCGTTCATCGCCATCTCCCAGAAGGCGATCTCGTAGTGGAGCGTCGTCTCGAAGAGCTCCGCCATCCGTTCGCGTTCCGCGTGCCCGGCGGCCTCCGCCAGCGCATCCAACTCCTTCTCCAGGAACGCCACATAGTCGGCAAAGGCCTGACCCGCCCAGTTCTCGACGAACGGGTACCAGACCGACTTCGGGTCGATCCCCTCCTTGACCACCGTCCACGAGTCGTGGTACGCCTTCTCCGCGGCGTAGAGGACGGTGTAGATCTCGGCGTAGCTCTTCTGCGACGCCGTCGCGATCAGGAACTGGATGTAGGCGTGATTGATGAAGGACGGACGGATGTCGCTCATGTCGACGCCCGCGGCCGCGGCGCGCTCGCGGAAGAGGCCGAGCTCCTTGCGGAACATCTCCATCACGCTCGTATGCAGCTCCCAGTGCTCGGGAGGCGCCTTGGGGACCATGAGCGCGATGAACGGGACGGCCGCCTCGACGAAAAGGTAGTCCTGGCGCATCCACGTCGCGAAAGTCTCGAAGGGGATGGTCCCGTCCCGGGTCTGGAGAAGGAACGGGTGGCGGAGCATCTGCTCCCAGGTGGGGCGGAGCCGCTCGTGCTGCTCCTGGACGAAGCCCATAGAAAAACCTCCCTGCCGCCGGTGAATACCAGATACACGACGACGGGGAGGCTGATACGCGCGCCCGCTTCGACTCCCTGCGCCGGCATTACCCGGATCAGGTTCCTAGGGTATGATCTCAGCCGGTAGCCAACCCACCAGCACCCCTGTCGTCGGCGCGATCATAGCCCGGTGGGTGGCCGGGCGCAAGTCGGCGAGTGGGTGCGCATGGCTCTGCGCGCTGCAACCGGGAACGGGAATGGTGGTCCGATGAACACACCCGAATCGAGGGGCGGACGTGTGGCCCGTAACACGCACCCGGATCGGGAGGCGGACGCGTGGGCCGGCGCACGCACCCGAATCGGGAACCGGACGCGTGGTCCGGGGGAGGGAGCGCACTATGCTGCATGGGCCAGCTACATTTTCGATCCGGAAAACGGAAACGTGGTCCGGAGCACGAAGAACACGTTCGCCGGACGCTCGGCCAGCCGTCGCATGTACCACGGGTACCAGGCCGTGCCGTAGCTGATCAGTACCCGCACCCGGTACCCTTCGGCGGCGAGCCGGCGCTGTGCCTCGGGGCGTATGCCGTAGAGCATCTGGATCTCGAAGGCATCCCTCGGCAGGCCCAGTTCTTCGGCGGCCGTGGAGATGCGGCGGACCAGCCGCAGGTCGTGCGTCGCGACGCCGATCGTGACGGCTCGTCCCTCGGCACGCGCCTCGAGCAGTCGCCGCGCGAGGTGGAAATAGCTCTCGTCGACGTCGCGCCTGGCGGCCAGCGCGACGGTGGGCGGCTCGGCGTACGCGCCTTTCACCAGTCGAATCGCGGGCTCGAGCGGGAGCAGCGCATCCACGTCCTCCGCGGTGCGGTGAAGGTAGGCCTGGACACAGAGGCCCGCGTGCGCAGATTCGGCCCGCGCCGCACGGTAGATTTCGAGCGTCGCGTCGACGTAGCCGCTCGCCTCCATGTCGATCCAGACCGTCCGTCCGTGCTCGGCGGCGCGTGCGACGATCGCACGCAGGTTGGCCGCGCAGAGGCCGGCATCGAGATCGAGCCCCAGCTGCGTCGGCTTCACCGAGACGGTGCAGTCGATGCCACGCCGAGCGATGCGGTCGAGGAGTTCGAGGTAGTGGGTCCCTACCGCCTCGGCCTCGGACGTCGCGGTGATGTTCTCGCCGAGTAGCGTCAGTACGGTCGCGATGCCCTCCTCACCGAGGCGGCCGGCCGCGGCGAGTGCCGACTCCACGTCCTCGCCCGGCATGAAGCGGCGCACCGCGCGGCGGGCAATGCCGAACCGTGGGACGTGGTCACGCAGCCAACGGTTCTCGGAGCCCCAGAGCAGGAGCTGACGCATCGGGTTCATGACGTGCCTCGGGTAGGGGGAGGCGGCGCGAAGGTGCACCTGGATCAGATTGCACTCGCCGGGTGAATGCGCAAGGGAGTCGGCCGTGGGCGTATGGATCGGATCGGCCAGGGGGACGCTCGCTCCCCTCTTTCGCAGCGACACGGGCGCAGCACCCGGGCAGGACCTTCGAATGGCGTCGGGGTATCACGGGCCATGACCGAGATCTTCACACCCATCGCGGGGCCCCTCCGACCGGCGCGCTTCGTCGAGCGGCCGAACCGTTTCGTGGTGCGGTGCCGTCTGGAGTCCGCGGGGCCGGAAGGCAACACACCTGGCCACGTGACTGAAGGCGTCGATCCGTCCGGGCCGGAGTACTCCGAAGGCTCCATTCACAGTTCCGCAGGCGACGTCGTCGAAGCGCACATCCCCGACCGTGGTCGGCTCGAGGCGGTGCTCGTCCCCGGGCGGCGCCTCTGGCTGCGCCCGAGTGCCGATCCGACGCGCCGCACGGCATGGAGTGCGCTCCTGGCCGAGAATCCGTCCGGAACGGGGCTCCTCTCGCTCGATACGACGCTGCCGAACCGGTTGATCGCGCAAGCGCTCCGCGCGGGGGCGCTGGATGAGGTGGAGGGCTGGACGCTGGAGCGGGCGGAGTGGAGCCGTGGCCCGTCGCGCTTCGATTTCCTCCTCACCAACGAGGGGCGCCGGCTCGTGCTGGAGGTGAAGAGCGTGGGGCTGGTCGAGGACGGCGTCGCCTACTTCCCGGATGGCGTGACCGCCCGAGGCACGCGCCACCTGAGGGAACTGGCAGAGATCGCGGGCGAGGACGGGTGGGAAGCGGCGGTGCTCTTCGTGGTGCAGCGCGACGACGCACGGTTGGTGCGGCCGGCCGTGCACATCGATCCCGGCTTCGCCGACGCACTCGCGGACGCGGCGCGGGCGGGCGTGCGGATCCTCGGCCGCCGCTGCCACGTGGGGCTCGAAGGCGTGACGCTGGCCGAACCGGTACCGGTGGACTGCGGAGGATAGGGGAGAGTGGGCAGAGGAAGGCGGGGTGCCGTCGGCTGCAACCCGCCAACCGCCGTCTCCGAATCGATGCTGTCCGTCTGCTTCCTATCCCTGCGATCGAAGCCGGACGACCGGGGCACGTAGCAGCGCGCTAAGCACCCGGGCCGCGCCAGCGCCGCTCGCGCGTTTCGCCGCCCCGACCCGTGGAGACGATCTCATCGACCTGAAGATCGTCGGGGAGCACGAGCCGGCCGGTGTTCGGCACGGTCCGGACCTCGATGTCGCCGCTGCGGTTTCGGACGCGAATGGTCAGTTCATCGACCGGGTAGTCGTTGGCGTTCCACTGCCAGGTGCACTCGCCGCCGTCGCAGGTGACTTCCAGCTCTTTCGGCACCGTTCCTCCTTCCATGCGCACCCTGCCCGCATGCCTTGGGGCGGCGGTAAGGCGGGGTGGAGCAGAACCGGGGTTCGCGACCAGGTCCGCTTCTGGACGGGACCCTCTCCTGCTCCTGGAAACTTGCGGACCAGGTCCGCCTACTGGGCTCGGAATCGGCGCCGCCGGCCGTGCCGGCAGCGCCCGATCCGTCTACCGTATCTCCATCAACTCGATATCGAACGTCAGCGCCTCGCCTGCCAGCGGGTGGTTCAGGTCGAGGGTGACCGAGTCGCTCTCCACCTCGGCGATGCGCGCCAGTGCCTGCTGGTCGGGCGCGACCTGGATCGCGAGCATCTGGCCGACCTCCGGCTGGACCTCGTGCGGCAACTGGTCCCGCGGTACGTCGAGCTTGAGATCTTCACGCCGCTGGCCGTACGCGTCATCGGGCTCGATCCGGACCTCGCGCTTCTCACCGATGGTCATGCCGGTCACGGCTTCCTCGAATCCGCCGATCACCGTGCCGCTGCCGAGCTCGAACTCGATCGGCTCACCCTCGCGGGAGCTGTCGAAGACGGTTCCGTTGTCCAGCTTGCCGGTGTAGTGGACGGCGACGGTGTCGCCGGTCTTCGCCTGTCGGCTCATGTACGCTCCTCGTGCGGGGAAAAAGCGGTGGCCCATCACGCAGGGACCGGACCACGTTTCAATTTTCACAATTGACCGATTCTACCATGCGGACGTCCCCTTCCGAAAGGCACCGCGAGAGGTTTGTGCCCGAAAATCGCGATTCCAAGTGGTTTGCGGCCGACCGGGGTTTTCGTTCAGCGCCAAATCTTGAAAATTGAAACGTGGTCCGGGTGGAAACGTGGTCCGGGTGGGCGTCCGGGTGGGTCCGGCTCTTGCCGTCCAGGCCTCCATTCAGGGGGAAATGGAGGAGAACTGCGGTGGAAAGTCTCACGAAACTGCTCAGCCTGGCCCTCTTTGCCCTGCTGATCCCGGTTCGGCCGCTAGCGGCCCAGGGGCTGAGCGTCTACACCCACAGTGCCTGTATGCTCGCGCGTGGTGGTGCGGGCGTGGCGGGGCCGTGTACGGATGGCTCCGCGGTGTTCTACAGCCCCGCCGCGCTCGCGCTGCAGACCGGAGCCGTCTCGGCGGGCATCATCGCGATCCAGACGGAGAGTGAATTCACCTTCGATGCGGGTGGCGGCACTTTCGAGAGCACCCAGCCGCTTGCCTGGGTGCCACACGGTTGGGCATCGGTCCGGCCCGGGCCGCGGCTTGCTCTCGCGCTCGGCGTCTACGCGCCGTACGGCCTGAAGACCGAATGGCCGCTCGATTTCGAGGGACGCTTCGTCGGCTACGACAACGAGTTGAGAGGCATCTACATCCAGCCGACCGTCGCCTACCAGATCGTGCCGGGCCGTTTTTCACTCGGTGCAGGCGTGGCGATCGTGAGTGGTAGCGTCGAGATCAACCAGCGCCTGGACCTGGCCGAGACGCTGATCCCGGGTACGGATGTGACCTTCGCGGCGCTGGGCGTCCCACGGGGTACCGACTTCGCCGATCTGCGCCTCGAGGGCGACGCCTGGACGGCGACGTTCCACCTCGGTGCCCACGTCCGGGCGAACGAGCGTCTCGAATTTGGGATCCGCTATCTCCACACCGCGGACCTCGATGTCGACGACGGGACCGCCGACTTCACCCAGATCGAGACCGGGATTCCGCTTCCTCCCGGCAACCCGTTCGGTCTGCCCGCGGGCACGCCGGTCGACGTGGTGCTCGCCCCGCTCTTCGGGCCGGGCGGCCCGCTCTCCGACCAGCGGCTCCGCACCGACCTCACCCTTCCCAACCAGCTCGTGCTCGGTGCCCGCTACCAGGTCAACCGCCGCTTCGCCGTCGTGGCCGACTACCAGTGGACCGGCTGGAACAGCTTCGACGAGGCGCCACTCGATTTCCAGCGCGCGCCCGACGAGGTGCTGATCCTCGATTTCGAGAACACCAGCACCATCCGGCTCGGCGCCGACTACGAAGCGAGCGACCGGTGGGATCTGCGCACCGGGATCGTCTACAACGACGCGGCGGCATCGGACGTGACCGTGACACCGCTGCTCCCCGAAGTGGATCGCGTGACGCTGGCGATCGGCGCCGGCTACCGCATCTCCGACCGCTTCCGCGCCGATGCGGGCTTCGAGTACATCTTCCCCAACGAGCGGCGAGGCCGCGTGCGGCCCCGAACGAGCCGCACACAGACCGCCGCCGAGCTCAACGTGGGCGAATACGAGTCCAGAGGCCTCGCCTTCGGCGCCACACTCGTTTACCGGCTCGGACGGTGACGAGGCTGGCCGTCGTGGAGGTGTGAGAAAGAGGCGTCGGGAACGGGTCCGAACCGGCGCGAGCGTCGTCCTGGACGGCTGCTTGCGGGAAGATCGGCGCAACTCGCCCTCGCTCCGCTCGACTTGCGCGGGGGCCGCCAAGCGTACAACGTTTCCGGGACCGGCAGTGTCGTCGACGTCGTCCACGGCGAGTCCTACCCGAAGAACTCTTCCGAGGAGATCCATGAAGGCACGCGTTTGCCCACTGCTCGTCATGCTGCTCGCGTTCGCAGCCCCATTGACCGCACAGCGCGCCCCGGTACTTCCCACCGCCTTCGACGCGGCCCCGCACCTGGCGTCGACGCTCGACATCACGCCGCCCGTCGCGTTCGAGTCCGCCGAGGCGCCGGGACTCGCTCCGGTGCCGCATGCGGAGGAAGAGACGGCGTACGGTTCGTGGATCGTGGTCGGCGCCGCTGGGGGCGCCGTACTGGGGACGGTGCTCGGTGGGTACCTGGGGTACGAGCTCGACGTACGGCCGCAAGGCGGCCCTTCCGGATTCGGATCGTTGTTTACCGGGGCCGTCGTGGGGCAGTCCCTGCTCATTCCCATCGGTGCGCACCTGGGCGGGGGGCGCCGCGGTCAGTTGGAACGATTGATGACTGCGACGGGCCTGATCGGCGCCGCAGCCCTTCTCATGCCGGAACTGGTCTTCGTCGCGCCGATCGCCGAGGTGCTCCTCGCATCGGCGATCGAATACCGGACCGGACGCGCCTTGTAGTAGCCCGGTCCCCGGCCGATCCCCTCCGGCCACTCCTCGCCCCCCTGGAACATCCTCGCCTCGAAAGCGATTGAAGGTACGTGGACGAACTCCGCGGCCGCGCACGAGAACGCGTCTCTTGCGTGGTATTGGGGGCACCCTACCTTCCAGCACATGATAAAGCGACACTTTGCGCGGGCGTGTCTGCTGCTCGCGGCCGTCATGGCCGCCGCCGGGCCCGCCGCCGCGCAGAAGCCGACGACGGAGTACGAGGGCGCGACCGCGCTCGGGCTCACGCTGCGCCGCATTGGGCCGACTCAGCGCGTGCTCATGATCGCCGCGCACCCGGACGACGAGAACACCGCGGTCCTCGCCACGCTCGCACTGGGTGGCGGCGCGGACGTCGCCTACCTCTCGCTCACGCGCGGCGACGGCGGGCAGAACGGGATCGGTCCCGAGCTGCAGGAGTCGATCGGGCTGATCCGCTCCGAGGAGCTCCTCGCCGCGCGGCGGCTGGATGGCGCGGTGCAGTTCTTCACGCGCGCCTACGACTACGGCTTCTCGAAGAGCGCCGACGAGGCGTTCGGCCACTGGCCGCGCGACTCGATCCTGAAGGATGCGGTCACGGTGATCCGCCGCTTCCGGCCGGACGTCGTGGTCGCAGTCTTCAGCGGCACTCCGCGCGACGGGCACGGGCAGCACCAGGCGGCGGGGATCATCGCACGGGAGGCGTTCCGCGCCGCGGGCGACGCATCCCGCTTCCCCGAGCTCGCGGCCGCAGGCCTCGCGCCGCACCGCCCGAAGAAGCTCTACCAGTCGCTCTGGCGCGGCTCGCCCGAGGGCGCGACGCCGCTCCAGGCCGGGACGTACGACCCGCTCCTCGGGAAGTCGTGGCACCAGATCGCCCTGGCCAGCCGCGGGCGGCACCGCTCACAGGACATGGGACGCGCGCTACAGCCTGGGCCGCACACGGTTTCGCTACAGCGCGTGGACATGGAGACGCCGAACGAGCCCTCGATCTTCCTCGGCGTCGACACCACGCTCGCGCAGCGCGCGCGTTCCGCCGAGGCGCCGGGCGCGGTGACCCGCCTGCTGGATGAGTACGACGGCGTCGCCCGCGACGTCCGCGCGCGGTTCAACCCGCTCGACTCCGATGCATTGGTCCCGGAGCTCACGCGCGCGCTCGAGCTCCTCGACCGCGCCGAGCACGAGCTCGCGCGGACCACCGATGATGCCGTGAACGGCGCGGCGGCCGAGCGGACAGGGCGCGGTGGGACCGACGGTCGCTCGGCGCACTATGGGGCCGTCGCGTCCGCTTCCGCACTGGCCTTCCACATCGGTGCCGAGCAACAGGACGTGCGCGAGGCACTCCGCCTTGCCGCCGGGATCGTGATCGATGCCATTGCCGATGCCGAACGTGTGGTGCCGGGGCAGACCTTCACGCTCGAGCTCACGGCGTGGAACGGCGGCGTGCGGCCGCTCACGGTGCGCGCTCTCGAGCCCGTACTCCCCGACGGCTGGACGGCGACGCCGCTCGACGAGCTGCCTGGCGAGCCACTCGCGCCGGGCACGCTGCGCACGCGCCGCTTCGAGGTGACGGTGCCGGCCGATGCGCCTTCGACGGAGCCGTACTATCTGCACGAGCCCCGCGACGGCGACCTCTACCACTGGCCGGACGACGTCGCTCTGCGCGGACTCCCGTTCCAGCCGGCGGAGGTGCAGGCGCACGCGCTCGTCGCGCTGGACGGCGCCCGTCTGCCAATCGAGCGCGAGGCCACCTACCGACTCGTGAGCTCGACCGAGGGAGAGAGTCGCCGGCCGGTCCGGGTGGTCCCGGCCGTCTCCGTCGCGCTGGAGCCGGGTGTGGCCGTGCTGCCGCTGGACGGTGAGGGATCGTACAAGGCGGCGGCTGCCGCCTCCGGCATTGCATTCCGCGTCCGCCTCACCGGAGAGGCGCCCGAGGGGATCGGCGGCATGCTGCGGCTGGACCTGCCCGCCGGGTGGCGCGCAGAGCCCGCTTCCGTGCCCGTTCGCTTCGCGGCACAGGGCGAGAGCCGCGTCTTCGAGTTCCGCGTGACCCCACCCGAGGACGTCGCCGCGGGCGCGTACGAGCTCGGCGCCATCTTCGAGGCCGAAAATGGCCGCCGCTACGACCGCGGCTACGAGCTGATCGACTACCCGCACCTCCAGCCGCGCGCTCGCTACCCGGATGCCGTCGCCACGGTGCAGGCGCTCGACGTCGCCGTGCCCGCCGGGCTCCGCGTCGGCTACATCGTCGGCGCCGGCGACCGTGTCCCGGAGGCGCTGGACCAACTCGGCGTCGCCTACGACCTGATCAATCCGGCCGATCTCGCCGCGGTCGACTTGGATGCGTACGACGTCGTCATCACGGGGATCCGTGCGTACGAGCACCGGCCCGAGCTGCGGCAGCAGAACCGCAAGGTGCTCGAGTACGTCGAGCGCGGCGGCACGCTGATCGTGCAGTACAACCAGTACCGCTTCTCCGGCAGCGACCTCGCCCCGTACCCGCTCGAGATCGCGCGGCCGCATGACCGCGTCACCGACGAGACCGCGCCCGTACGGCTTCTCGACCCATCGCACCCCATCCTCTCGTGGCCGAACCGCATCGGCCCGGCCGACTTCGAGGGGTGGGTGCAGGAACGCGGGCTGTACTTTCCGCGTACCTGGGATGAGCGCTACACGCCGCTCCTCGAGATGAGCGACCCGGGCGAGGGTCCGCTGCGCGGCGCGCTGCTGATCGCGCCCCATGGCGAAGGGACGTACGTGTACACGGGGCTGGCCTTCTTCCGGCAACTGCCGGCGGGGGTGCCGGGGGCCTACAGGCTGTTTGCGAACTTGCTGGCGTTGGGAGTACGGGAATGATGATGAACTTGGACGGGCGGTCAGGGAACGGCCCGGGCGAGCGCGGGCGCGTGCGCGAGCGCGGGGGGGTGGTTGGGGTGCGCGGTGTTGCCGGAGTGCTCCGGGCTCTCGGAGCAGGGGGGCTGTGTGGGCGGATCCTGCGGAGTGCGTCGGGCGAACGGGGCGCACGATCACTACCCGGTTCGAAAACCCTCGCGCCCGCGCTCGCCCTCGCGCTCGCACTGGGCGCGGCGGGGTGCGGGGCGGGAGATGGCCGCACTCCCCTCGTCGTCTACAGTCCGCACGGCCGCGACATGCTCGAGGCGTTCGAGGAGCGTTTCGAGGCCATGCACCCGGACGTCGACGTGCAGTGGATCGACATGGGCTCACAGGAGGTGCTGGACCGTCTGCGTTCGGAGCGGGCGAACCCACAGGCCGACGTCTGGTGGGGCGCGCCGGCGGCGATGTTCGAGGACGCGGCGGCCGAGGGGCTGCTGGCCGAGTACGCGCCGTCGTGGGCGGATGCCATCCCTGCCGAGGCCAGGGACGACGCCGGCCGCTGGTTCGGCACCTACATCACGCCGGAGGTCATCGCCTACAACAGCGAGGTCCTCTCGGCGGAGGAGGCGCCGCGCGACTGGGA
The DNA here is from genome assembly GCA_937995995.1 of uncultured bacterium. GTDB lineage: Bacteria > Gemmatimonadota > Gemmatimonadetes > Longimicrobiales > RSA9 > CALBZE01. Next base: position 780 of record CALKIP010000034.1, on the reverse strand, counting down.
CGACGTCCTCGACCCGAAGTGGAAGGACCAGGTCCTGATCCGCGACCCTCTCGCGAGTGGGACGATGCGCACGATCTTCGGGATGATCGTGCACCGCTCACTGCGCGAGACCGGGGAGACCGAGCAGGGGATGGAATGGCTGCGCAGGCTGGATGCGCAGACCAAGGAGTACGTACTGAACCCGACGCTCCTCTACCAGAAGCTCGCGCGTCAGGAGGGGCTGGTCACGCTCTGGACGATGCCGGACATCGAGCACCTGAAGGCGCGGACCGGTCTGCCGATCGATTACGTGATCCCGACGAGCGGCACGCCGCTCGTCGTCGACGGGATCGCGGTCGTCGAGGGCGCGCCGAACCCGGAACTGGCGCGAGAGTTCATCGAGTTCGTGGGCGGGGAGGAGGGCGTCGTGCTCGCCGCGCGCGAGCATTTCCGCATCCCCGCGCGCACGGACATCCCGGCGGAATCGCTCCCCGAGTGGTTGACACGCGCCCAGGCGCAGCTCGTGGCCGAGCCGCTCGACTGGGCGCTGCTCCAGGAGAAGACGTCCGAGTGGATGCGCTACTGGGACGAGAACATTCGCGGGCGCGGCGGAAGGTGAGTCCACGCGTGCGTGAGAAGTTTGGTTCGGACGGACGGGTTGTGAGCCCTCGATGCTGAAGCTCGAGTCGATCCACAAGCGCTTCGACGACGATGTCGTCGCCGTCACCAACCTCTCTCTCGAGGTCAAGCGCGGCGAGTTCCTGACCCTTCTTGGCCCCAGCGGCTGCGGCAAGACGACGA
>CALKIP010000033.1 GCA_937995995.1 uncultured bacterium | reverse complement strand
GAGCCGAGGGGTACCTGCTGAGCCATGCTTCCTCCAGGAGTCGGGGGTGGTGGGGCGGGAGGCGGCAAGAGGCGGGCCCGGCGCGATGGCCCGGACGGCCACCGACGTGCCACGTCCACACTCGATCCCCGAGGCCGCCCGGCTCCGGCGTCATTGTTGCCGGATCACCCAGCCGCGGGCACGGGCACGGCCGCGGGCACGGACACGGCGCCGGTGGAGATGACAGGGCTCCCGCCCCCGCCTGGCCACGCCGCCACGATCACAACCACAGACACACGAGACAGAAACACACCATGCGAGAACGATCGGGCGAGGGGAGCGGCGGCTCGCTCATCCGCTGGCTCCTCGAGCAGCGGCTGCTCCGCGGGCCATACCTCTTCATCGACTACTGGGCCAACGTGCTCGGGCTGGGTGGGATCGTCGCCGAGCGCACGGTGCGCGACGGCTTCGTCGACCCGGCGCTCTTCCGCCTGGGAATCGACCGGCCGGACCTCGAGATCCCGCGCCTTCGCCACGCGCTCTCGCTCTTCCTGATCGGGCCGCTGCTCCTGCCGTTCCGCTCCTTCCGCCGGCTCGGCCGCTACCGCCTCCGCTTCCGCCGTACCGTGGGCGAGGAGGCACGGGTGGCGCTGGACCGTTACCGTCTCGAGCTCACGCAGGCCGGCGCTGGCCGCGTCGACGTCGCCATGAACGGGACGACGCTAGCACGCGATGTCATCGACCCCTACCTCGTCTCCGGCTTCTGCAGCCTCTTCTGGGCCGCCTACAAGCTCGCCTTCGCCTCGCTGACGGCGATCGTACTCGTCGCGGTGCTGACGCCCGGGCTCTACGCCACGGGCCACCTGGACGCGATCCTCGACTACTGGGTCCCGGTCGGCGTGCCGCTCCTCGCCGTGATCCTCTACCTGGCCTACCGCGACTGGGCGACGGCGATCCTCGGCGCGCTGCCGCTTCTGCTCGGCCGCTACCTGGTCTCCGTCTTCGAGCCTGGATCCGATCAATGGGCGCCGTTCTTCTGGTCGCTGGCCGGGCTGCTCGCGCTCTTCCTGGCGGTCGACACGCTCTTCCTGCCGCGACCCGTGCCGCCGGTGCTCCTCCTCTACACGGCCGACGGGCCGGGCCAGCCGTACGCCCGGGAGGAGGACGCGCCGTACTGGCTCGAGGGCCGCAGCTACTGGGTCTGGCGCTACCTGATCCTCTCGCCGGCCGAGCTCAACAAGTTCTGGGAGCGCGACTGGGAGCGCGTCGACCTCTGGATCCGCGCCGACGGCCCGGACGCCGGGATGCTCGAGTGGGTGGTGACCGACATGCACTACCGCGAAATCTGGATCCCCTACGACCGCCTCGAGGCGACGCCGGCGCTCGAGCGGCACCGCGAGCTCGCGCGCAAGACCGCCGCGAAGGGCCGGCCCGGGCTCTGGCTCCTGGAAGTCGATACCGACCTCGTCGTCCACTACCCCTTCTTCCGCACCATCTCCTTCGTCCCCGAGACCGGCAGTGCCGTGCCCGCGCGGAGCATCATCCACGTGATCACATCGCTGTGGCGACGCGCCCGCGAGGACGACATCGAGCCGCACCTGCGCGCGCTCGACCACGTCCGCCTGCGCCGCGGCCGCGACATTCTGGGCGACCTGCCGGAGGTCATCGTCCGCCGCGCGGCACGCCACATCGTCGCACAGCCATGGAAGTACTGGCGCTACCCCCTCGGCGCCGCGACGCCGGAGCAGGCGCGACTCTACGGCTACGAACACCCGATCCCGCCGCCGCCCGCGGCGGATCCGGAGCTGCAGATAAAGGCAGGGGATAGGGGAGAGGGGAGAGAGGATAGGAGATAGTGGACAATGCCGCGAAGGCGTTTCGACCTGCGTGGCGCCTGGACATGGGAGGGGACAACCGGAGACAGCCTCGCCTCCGAACCCTCCACAACGCCACGAACCCCGCACCACCAGACTCCCAGGTTTTGACTTCTCTCCCCTATCCCCTATCCTCTATCCGCTCTCCCCTGCCGTATGCCAGGGAACGGCGGCACCGGCGGGCGGTAGCACACGTCGGGCCCGGCGGACAACCGACCGGGTCCGGGAACGAGCGTGGATCGGAAGATGAAACGACCCCTGCGAATCACCCCGGGCGCCATTGCGGCCACCGCCCTCATGCTGCTCGTCGTCGCCGTGTGCGTGCGGCTCGGCTTCTGGCAGCTCGACCGCCTCGAACAACGCACCGAGCGCAACCGTCTGATCGAGGAGCGGCTGGCCACCCCCGCGCTCACGGTCTCGAGCGCCCAGCTCGACACCACGGGCCTCGCCTACCGCACCGTCGAGTTGCACGGCGTGTACGACCACGCCCGCTCATTCGTCCTCCCCGGGCGCGCATTCGGTGGCATGCCGGGTGTGCACGTGATCACTCCGCTCCGCCTCGAAGGCGACGCGGGCGTCGTCCTCGTCAACCGCGGATGGCTGCACTCGCCCGACGCGGCCAGCGTCGATCTCACGCCGTACCGGGACGAGACCGGACCGGTTCGCCTGCGCGGGATGGTCGTGCCGTTCTTCCAAACCCTCGCCAGTACCGACGATGCGGGCGCACGGGAGCGGACCACCGGGTCGGTCCGTGTCGAAGCCGTACGCGACGCCGACGACGCGTCCGTGCCCATCTGGTTCCGGCCGGACAGCGACGGCGTGCGCGCCTCGCTCCCCTACCCCGTCGCCGACTTCATCGTCCAGGCGCTGCCCGAGGAAGGCGCGCCCGACCGGCCGACCCGACTGCCGCCGCCTGAACTCGATCGCGGGCCCCACCTCGGGTACGCCATCCAGTGGTTCAGCTTCGCGGCCGTGGCTCTCGTCGGCTGGGGCGTGCTCGCACTCCGAAGAGAGGACAGGCGGCGCCCCACCGCCGCCGAACCGTCGCCTCGCTGATCTCACGACGGCCGCAAGCGGCCGACGGCCTGGAAGGCCAAATCGCTGCCGGGACGCCGCATGGAGCGGTCTTCTCTACCAGACCGCCCAGTTCGTCAGCCGCAGGTTGTTCTCCACGTTCATGTCGATCGTCTGGCCCGGTGAGACGAGGATCGGCTCCGTCGTGTATGTAATGCGCGAGCCGATCGGGTCGACCAGGAGCTGCACGTCCGCGCCCGGAGGCACGAGGCCGCGGGGAACCGCGAAGACCTCCTGCGACATGCTCGACACCGTCCCGATGCGCGAGCGCATCCCGTGCCGAATGACGTACACGGCGACATCGGCCCAGTTGTTGTTCTGTATCCGGATATGAACGTCCTCCGACGCCGCAGGCGCGGGAAAACCGCTTTCTCCTCCCGCCACCGGCGCACAGGCACCAAGCGTGAGGAGGACGAGGACGGCGAGGACGGTGTTGGACACCTTCTGCATGAATCACTTCTCCCACTTCTCGAGCAGTGAATGCATGAGGCGCCCGCGAGGGGCGCCTCATGCACCGGGTTTCGCGTACCCGCCAAATGTTTCTGACAAGAAGCGTGCCGACCCCGGGCACTCCCCTTGACCCGGGTGTGGGACGACATATCATCCCACACTGATACATCGCCGATGCACGGGAGTGGGGAAAACGATGGCTTTGGAGACGGCCGAACGAGCCAGGACCACGGTGTCGCCGCACGGGCTCGGGACGAAGGCGAAGCTGTTCCGCGGGCTGGCGGATCCCTCGCGCCTCTCGATCCTGGAGGTACTGCGCAACGGACCGCTACGCGTGACGCAGATCGCCGAGGCGACGTCGCTCTCGCAGCCGAACACGTCGAACCACCTGGCGTGCCTCTACGACTGCGGCCTGGTGTTGCGCGAGCCGCGCGGGCGCTGCGTGTACTACGCACTGGCGGACGATCGCGTGGACGAGCTCCTGGCGCTGGCGGACCGGCTGCTTTCCGACGTGGCGTCGGGTGTGGAGACGTGTGCGCGCTACCCGGAGACGGTGACGTGAGCGCGCCCATGACACCGCGTGCCGAGCTCTCCACCTGCACCCTCGGCGTGGGCGGGATGGACTGCAGCAGTTGCGCGCAAACGGTGGAGAAGGCGCTCCGCTCCGTCGAGGGCGTCCAGGACGTCCGCGTCGACCTCATGGGCGAACGGGTGACGGTGGCGTACGCCGAGCGCGCATTGGAGCCACGCGACCTGGCCGACGCGATCAGGCGTGCCGGGTACAGGGTCCTCCCGGAGACCGGTGCCGGGGGCTCGGCAGGCGCCCTTCCCCTGGCGGGCACGCGTGCCGGCGCCCGGACAGGCACGGGCCAGTCAGGCGCGGGCCAAGCGAGCGTGCAGGCCGCGGGCCGGCTAGACCCACGCAGCGCGTGGTGGGCGCGACACGGGCAGCTCGCACTCGTCATTGCCTCGGGGGTGCTGTGGGCGTTTTCTCTGGGCGCGTACTCGCTGGGCGGCGCCAGCACGCTGGCGGCGGCGCTCGCGGTCGGCGCGATCGTGACGGGCGGCTGGCACATCGTCCCGCGGGGCATCCGTGCGGCTCGCAACCGCGCGCTCGACATGAACTTCCTCATGACGATCGCCGCTGCGGGCGCACTGGTGATCGGCGAATTCGCCGAGGCGGCCACGGCGATGTTTCTCTTCGCACTGGCCCAGCTCCTCGAGGCGCGCTCGATGGACCGGGCGCGCGACTCGATCCGCGCACTGATGCGGCTCTCGCCCGCCGAGGCGACCGTCGTGCGCGCCGGCGCGGAGGTGCGGGTCCCGGTCGAGCAGGTCGCCATCGGCGAGGTCGTCGTCGTGCGCCCGGGCGAGAAGATCCCGGTCGACGGCGAGGTATTGGCGGGGGAATCCGGTGTGGACCAGGCGCCGATCACGGGCGAATCTCTCCCGGTCGAGAAGGCGCCGGGCGCGGAGGTCTTCGCCGGGACGCTGAACGGCGAGGGCGTCCTGGAAGTCCGCACGACGAAGGCGGCCGAGGACACGACTCTCGCACGGATCATCCACGCCGTCGAGGAGGCACAGGCCAGCCGCGCGCCGAGCCAGGCGTTCGTGGACCGCTTCGCGCGCGTCTACACACCCGCGGTCGTCCTCGTCGCCCTCGGCATCGCCGTCCTCCCGCCCCTGGTGGGCGTGGGCGCGTGGGGCGAGTGGTTCTACCGCGCGCTCGTCCTCCTCGTCGTCGCCTGCCCGTGTGCACTCGTGATCTCGACGCCGGTCACGATCGTCTCCGCACTGGCCGGCGCGGCGCGAGAGGGCGTACTGATCAAGGGCGGGCTGCACCTGGAGAACGCGGGGCGCGCCGACGTCGTCGCCCTCGACAAGACGGGCACGCTCACCGAGGGCGTGCCGACGGTCGTCGACGTCGTCGCCCTCGACGGTTCGGACCCGAGCGCACTCCTCACGCTGGCCGCCGCCGCCGAGTCGCGCAGCAGCCACCCACTCGCGCGGGCGATCGTGCGCCGTGCCCGTGAGGACGGACTCATGCTCCCGCCCGCGACGGACGATGCGGCGTGGACCGGGCGCGGGCACCGCGCACGCGTCGGCGACGAGGAAGTGTTCGTGGGCGGCGAGCGGATGCTGGAAGCGCTCGGCATCGACACGGCGCCGCTGCGTGGCATCCTCGGTCGCTACGAGGCCGAAGGGCGCACGGCAGTGGCCGTGGCGACGCGGGCCGCACGGGACGCGGAGGCAGTCGCCGCCGTGCACTCGGCCGCCACCACCCACGCGGCCGGCGGTGTGGGCTCGCCGAGTGGGGCAGCAGCTCCGGCGCCCCCCGAAGTCCGCGGCGTGATCGCGATCTCCGACCGCGTGCGCCCCGCCGCCGCCCCGGCGCCCCGGCGGCTGCACGAGGCCGGGATCCGGCGCGTCGTCATGCTCACCGGCGACGGCGCCGCGGCGGCACGTGCGGTGGCCGACTCGCTCGGCGGCGCCGGCACGGGCGTCGACGACATCCGGGCCGGGCTCCTCCCCGAGGAGAAGGTCGAGGCGGTGCACGAACTCCGCGCAGAGGGCCGACGCGTCCTCTTCGTCGGCGACGGGATCAACGACGCGCCCGCACTCGCCGCGGCGGATGTCGGCGTCGCGATGGGGACGGCGGGCACCGACGTCGCCCTCGAGACCGCGGACATCGCGCTCATGGCCGACGACCTCGGCAAGCTGCCCGTGGCGATCCACCTCGCGCGCAAGGCGGAGCGGATCATCCGCTCGAACATCGCCTTCGCACTCGGGAGCAAGGCGATCTTCGTGGGGCTCGCCGTGGCCGGCGTCGCGACGCTGTGGATGGCCGTCCTCGCCGACATGGGCGCGAGCCTTCTCGTGGTGGCGAACGGGCTGCGGGCGCTGAGGAGCTGAGAGAGTTGTGAACCCGACGAACGACCCTATGGCCCCGAGCCCCTCGCGCTCGCACCCGCCCACGCGCTCGCCCTCACCTCACCGTCGCATCCTCCTCCTGGACTGCGACCAGTTCTTCGTGCAGTGCGCGCGGATCGCGGACCCGGAGGGCGCGGGGCGCGAGCCGCTGCTCCTGGTCGGCGGATCGCCGGAGCGGCGCGGCGTGGTGACGTCTGCGTCGTACGAGACGCGCAAGTACGGCGCGCGCTCGGGGATGCCGATGGCGCGGGCGCTCCGACTCTGTCCGCAGGCGAAGGTGGTGCCGGTCCCGCGGGAGTTGTGCGGGATCAAGAGCCGCGAGGTGCGCGCGGTACTCGCCCGCTTCAGCCCCGTCGTCGAGGCGGCATCGATCGACGAGGCGTACCTGGACATGACCGGCACCGAGGCGCTCTACGACGACGCACCGCTCGAGGAGGTGGCGCGCAGGATCCAGGCGGCGGTGCGCGAAGAGACGGGGATCGCCGTCTCCCTCGGCGGCGGGACGAACCGCCTGATCGCCAAGCTCGCCTCGGGCCTCGCCAAGCCCGCCGGCGTGCACGTCGTGCCCGCGGGCGAAGAAGCCGCGTTCATGCGACGCTTCACGCTCCGCGACCTCCCCGGCGTCGGCCCCGCCCTCGCCGACACCCTCCAGCGCCTCGGCCTGGCCACCGTCGAGCACGCCCTCGAGCGCGACGAGGCGTGGATGATCCGAAACCTCGGCGAGCGGCGCGGAGCGTGGCTGTACCGTCGCATCCGCGGGATCGATTCCACCCCCGTCGAGCCGTACGTGGAGCCCAAGTCCATGTCCCGGGAGGAGACGTTCCCCGAGGACATCCACGACGACGACGCCCTCGAGACCGAGCTTTTCGCACTGGCCACGCGCGTCGGTGCCGACCTGCGCCGGGAGGGACGGCGCGCCCGCACGGTCACCGTCAAGCTCCGTGACGCCGACTTCCGCACCCGCCAGGCGAGCCGCACGGTGCCCGAGCCGCTCGAGTCCGATCGCGCGATCCTGGCCGTCGCCCGGGAGCTGCTCGCGCGGCTACGCGCCGAGCGCCGCACCGGCGCGCGACTGCTCGGCGTCTCGCTCTCCCAATTCGGAGGCCCGACGGGCGGCCAGCTCGCGCTCTTCGAGGAGGAGGCGGAGTCGCTCGAGACCGACCGCGACCGCGCTCTCTCGCGCACGATGGATGACCTGAGGGCGCGCTTCGGGCCGGACGCCGTGCGGTCGGGGCGGTTGCTGGATCGGTAATGATGTGGGTGGGTCAGATGCCAGGGGTGACTCGGTGACCAGGCGCGGTCTACTACGGTAGAACCTGCTCGGCGGAAGGTCTGACGCGGAGCCCGCGCTTCACCCGCTCCTCGGCTCGACTAGTGACTGCCGCATGGGCGAGCGCTCGAGCGCCGCGATGTAGCGATCCGCCGACCGTCGCACCGCGCCCTTCGCGTCCTCCAGGATGCGGTATCCCCACCACGCGCCGTACAGGCGCTCGAAGGCGAAGGGCTCGACGGCCGCGGCCATGCGCCGCACCTCGTGGGTGGGGAGCGGGATCAGGTTCGGGTAGGAGTACATGAAGCTGACCCAGCGGCGGTCGGGGACGACCTGGAGGATGTCGCCGGTGAAGAGCGCGCCGGCACCGTCCGCGCCACCCGCCCAGTGGAGTACCGTCCCGCCAGGAAAGTGGCCGCCCAGACGCAGGAGCGTGAGGCCCTCGCCGAGATCGTGTGTCTCGCCCGACCAGAATGCGACCGCGGGATCCTGGCGCATCACCCACTCCCTGTCCGCCTCGTGCAGGTAGATCGGCACGCCGCCGAAGGCACGGCTCCACTCGACCATCGACGAGTAGTAGTGAGGATGGCTGATCGCTATGGCGTCGATCCCGCCCAGCCGCTCGACCTCCGCCACGGTGGCGTCGTCGAGCAGCGTGATGCAGTCCCAGAGGACGTTCCTCGCCCCGGTGCGGACCAGGAGCGCGCGCTGCCCGATGGCGAACTTCGGCTCGGTGCCGATCCCCACCACCCCCGCATCCTCCTCCTCGATGCGGTTCCGGTGCTCCCGGCGCAACTCCTCGAGCGTGGTCCACGCCTGCCCCTCCCAGCGCACGTACTGGCGCTCGTCCTGGCAGATTGGGCAGCCGGACGGGGGCTCGGGAGAGGCGTCGTACTGCATGCCGCATTGGCGGCAGATCCAGTGCTTCATGTTGGCTCCCTGCGGAAGAGCCTGGAACCGGTACGCTCCCCGGCTAGACTCGGCAGTTACACTCCCGGCTCGGGTCAGAAGCGACGCAGCGACGGTCTCAGCGACTCCCCGCCGCCACCCTCGCCCCTTCCGCCACCTCACCCAGTCCCACGCCCAGGTCGTTCCAGTTCAGCACCGCGTTCCAGACCAGCGCGAAGTTGCCGTGCGTCTGGTGGCGGTGCAGCGCGTTGAAGCCGAAGA
>CALKIP010000032.1 GCA_937995995.1 uncultured bacterium | reverse complement strand
GCAGCGATCGGCGCCTCGGGGAGCAGGCACGCCTCCGTGATGTCGACCACCCGCCCCGGACGGCCGATCTCGTGAAACCCCGCCACGACCCGCCCGCCGCCGAGCCGAAGCAGCGTGAATGAGACACGGTTGCGGTAGCGGAACTCCTCGGGCGACGGCACCACCTCGGGATTCACCAGCTCGAGGCCGCCGATCCGCCGCAACGCGTCGGCCACGATGCGCGACTTGGCCGCGAGCTGCGCCGAATACTCCAGGTGCTCCAGCGTGCACCCACCACAGCGGTCGTAGTGCGGGCACGGCGCCTCCCTCCGCCCCGGCCCCGCCTCACGCAGTCGGACCAGCTCGCCCCGCGCCCACCGCCGCTTGGATTCGACCACGCGGACCTCGGCCTCGTCGCCGGGCGCCGTGCGATGCACGAAGACCACGCGACCATCCGACTGGCGCCCCACTCCCGCGCCACCGGCGGCGATCCCCGTGATCCGCACCCGCTCGACTCGACTCACCCGCCTGCTCCCGCGCCCCGGGTCCCGGGCACAGCCACTCACTCCGCCGACGGCCATCGAGGCCGCAGGCATTCCAGTCACAGCCGGGAAAAATACCCAACTACTGGACACAATGAAAGGTGCGCCGCCGCGGCCGTCGCCACGGATTTGCGGCGGCAGCGGTGGTCCCCTGATCGCCGTGGCGGCAGTGGTCCCTTGGATGCCGAAACCACATGCGCACGAACACGAGGCCCGCGCCAGGATGTTGGACGCGAGCCCCGCCGATCGATCGACCTGCCACTCGTTGCGTCAACCGCGCCACCCACGCGACCGCCACCCGTTCCGTCCCGTCGCTGCCGCCGGCTCGATCCGTCGTACCGCACGACGCTCCCGCTGCTCCTCCTCCAGGAGCGCCGCGGCCAGTGCGGCCGCACGGATCAGTTCCTCGGGGACAGGCTCCGCCATGAGGTCGGGATGCTTCTCCAGGTAGTGGATATCCACGTCTCCGGCCCGGAAATCCGGCTCCTGCATCACGCGGCGATGGAACGGCGCACTCGTTTCGATCCCGGTCACGCGCAGCTCCGCCAGCGCCCGCTGCATGCGGTCGATCGCCTCCTCGCGCGTGGTGGCGTGGACGATCAGCTTGGCCAGCATCGGGTCGTAGAAGAGCGACACCTCGTAGCCCTCGCCGATCCCGCCATCCCACCGGACACCCGGCCCGGTCGGTACGTCCAGCATCTCGATCCGCCCGGTCGACGGCAGGAAATCGTTCCTCGGGTCCTCGGCATTGATGCGGCACTCGATCGCGTGCCCCTCCAACCGCACATCCTCCTGTGCGAAGGGCAAGGCCTCGCCCGCGGCGACACGGATCTGCCACTGCACCAGGTCGATCCCCGTGACCAGCTCCGTCACCGGGTGCTCGACCTGGATTCGAGTGTTCATCTCGAGGAAGTAGAACTCGCCATCCTGGACGAGGAACTCGATCGTGCCCGCGTTCCGATAGTCGACCGCCTGCGCCGCTCGCACCGCCGCCTCGCCCATCGCCCGGCGCAACTCCGGAGTCACTGCGGGTGATGGCGCCTCTTCGATCATCTTCTGGTGGCGGCGCTGGATGGAGCACTCGCGCTCGCCCAGATGGATCGTACGCCCGTGTGCGTCGGCGAGCACCTGAATCTCGATGTGACGCGGCCCCTCGAGGTACTTTTCGATGTAGACGCTGCCGTCGCCGAATGCTGCGACCGCCTCGCGGGTCGCGGCCGCGAAAGCGCCCGCGAGTACGTCTGCGGAGGCGACGACACGCATCCCCGTCCCGCCTCCGCCGGCCGCGGCCTTGAGGCGCACCGGGTGGCCGATTTCCTCGGCCCGCTGGGCGGCCTCGGCCGGATCGGCGAGTGGATCCACCGTCCCCGGCACGACCGGTACACCGGCCTGGATCATCCGCCGCCGTGCCTCGGTCTTGTCGCCCATCGCCGTGATCGCCTCCGGCGACGGTCCAATGAACACGAGCCCGGCGTCTTCGACCGCCTGGGCGAAGTGTGCCCGCTCCGCAAGGAAGCCGTACCCCGGGTGGATCGCCTCGCACCCCGAGCGCTTCGCGATCTCGATCAGCGCGTCGACCTTGAGGTAGCTCTCGCCCGATGGCGGCGGCCCGATCCGATACGCCTCGTCCGCCTCGAAGACGTGCGGCGCCAGCCGGTCCGCATCCGAGTACACCGCCACGGCCCGCACACCCAGCTCATGACACGCCCGGATGATCCGGACCGCGATCTCGCCGCGGTTGGCGATCAGGATTTTGTTGAACATCGGTTACCGGTGGTCAGTGGTCGGTAGTCAGTAGTCGGTAGACAGTAGACAGTAGTCAGTAGTCAGTGGTCAGTAGTCAGTGGTCGGTAGTCAGTGGTCAGCAGTCAGGGCGTCAGGGTTTGGGGGTCGGTGCTCGGGGATCAGAGTTCGATCGTGTCTTGAGCGCCTTGACCAGGCCATTGATCATTCGTCCGACCTCGGCCGCCTGGTCCTGGAGTTCCTCGGCCCGACTCGGCTTGGCATAGCCGAGGCGCTTCGCGAGTTCAAGGTGGGTTTCCACCTCGGCGAGCGAGCCATGCGCGATAAGAAGGAACCGAATGAACTCGCGTTTTCCCCTTCGACCCTTTCCTTCGGCGATGTTGGCTGGCACGGAGACGGCTGCCCGTCGAAGCTGCGATGCTAGACCATACTGCTCGTTCGCGGGAAAGCACGCTGCCAGTTGGTGGCACGCCACGGCCATGTCCATGGCCTTCTGCCACACCTCTAGGTCCCGGTAGCCTCGTATCGCCATCTCCGAGCCCTCCTGAGTCCGTGTCAGGCGCATTGTACCGAGCCCCACTCCCAACTACAACCTGTCCGCGGAGTCCAGCCCCCTAGCTACCGACTTCTGCCCACAACCCCTTGCGCCTGACCCCTGATCCCCCGACAACTGGCAACTGAAAGCTGGCACCTGACAGCTGACAGCTGACAACTGACACCTGCCCCTACAGCGGAATATTCCCGTGCTTCTTCCACGGATTCTCGTCCCGCTTGTTGCGCAGCATGTCGAGAGCGTTGATCAGGCGGGCTCGTGTTTCGCGCGGGTCGATCACGTCGTCCACGTAACCGCGTGCGGCGGCGATGTAGGGGTGTGCGAACTGCTCGCGGTACTCCTCCTCCAGCTCCTTGGTGCGCGCCTCGGGGTCCTCGGCCGCGGCGATGTCCCTGCGGAAGAGGACCTCCACCGCGCCCTTCGGGCCCATGACCGCGATCTCCGCCGTCGGCCACGCCAGGTTGATGTCGCCGCGGATGTGCTTCGAGTTCATGACGTCGTACGCGCCGCCGTACGCCTTGCGCGTGATGACCGTGAGCCGCGGTACCGTCGCCTCACAGAATGCGTAGAGCAGCTTCGCGCCGTGGCGGATGATCCCGCCGTGCTCCTGGCCGACGCCCGGGAGGAAGCCCGGCACATCCTCGAAGACGACGAGCGGGATGTTGAAGGAGTCGCAGAAGCGCACGAAGCGCGCACCCTTGATCGAGCTGTTGATGTCGAGCACGCCGGCGAGGACGGCGGGCTGGTTTGCCACGACCCCGACCGCGTGCCCGCCCAGGTGCGCGAAACCGACCACGATGTTGCCCGCAAAGTCCTTCTGCACCTCGTAGAATTCGCCGTCGTCGACCACGCGAGTGATCACATCGAGGATGTCGTAGGGCTTCGTCGGCTCGTCCGGGACGATGTCGAGGAGCTCCTCGTCGGCGCGGTCGAAGGGGTCGTCCGTCTCGCGCGTCGGCGGGTCCTCACGGTTGTTCTGCGGGATGTAGCGGAAGAGGTCTCGGATCGACTCGAGGCACTCGGCCTCGGAATCCATGGCGAAGTGCGCGACGCCGGAGGTGGAGGCGTGCACGTCCGCGCCGCCCAGCCCCTCCATGTCGATGTCCTCGTGCGTGACCGTCTTCACCACGTTCGGCCCCGTCACGAACATGTAGCTCGTGCCGCGGACCATGTAGACGAAGTCCGTGATCGCCGGCGAGTAGACGGCCCCACCGGCGCACGGCCCGAGGATCGCGCTGATCTGCGGCACCACACCCGAGGCCAGCGTGTTGCGCAGGAAGATGTCGGCGTAGCCGCCGAGCGAGACCACACCCTCCTGGATGCGTGCGCCCCCCGAGTCGTTCAGCCCGATGACCGGCGCGCCGTTCTTGAGCGCGAGATCCATGACCTTGCAGATCTTCTCGGCGTGCGCCTCGGAGAGCGAGCCGCCGAAGACAGTGAAGTCCTGACTGAAGACGTAGACCAGGCGGCCATGGATGGTGCCGTACCCGGTCACCACGCCATCGCCCAGGATCTTCTTGTGCTCCAGCCCGAAGCCGACCGTTCTGTGCGTGACGAACCGATCGAGTTCGACGAAGCTCCCCTCGTCCAGCAGGAGATCGATGCGCTCACGGGCGGACAGTTTCCCGCGCTCGTGCTGTGCCTCGAGCCGTTCCTTCCCGCCCCCCAGCTCCGATTCCCGCCGCAGCCGCTCGAGCTGGGCGAGCTTCTCTCGCATGCTCATGCCAACGAACCTCTCCCCACCCTCGGGTCACGGGGACGTGCGGTCCCCTTACGGTGTCTCCACCGACACCAGCTCTCCCTGCTCGATACGCACCAGGAACGGCCTGCGCACGATGCCGCGGCCCTCCACGGAGAGAATGCCGGTGGCGCCGCGCATCTCCCTCACATTCGCGATCGCCCGCGCCACATCTGAGGCCGCGTAGTCACGGTCGCCGTCGAGCGTCGCGAGGACCAGTCGGATCGCGTCGTAGCCGAGCGCCGGGTACGGGTTGTCTAGCGAGCGACGTTGCGCCTGCTCGTAGCGGGCCACGAAGTCGCTCCACCCCAGCGCCGGGCTCGACTCCAGCAGCGGCGTGACGGCGACGACGCCGTTCAGGTAGCGCGCGGCCACCTGGTTACGCACCGACGGCGTCGTCCACTCCTCTCCACCGAGCACCCGCACACCTGCACCCGCAAGACCGTAGTACGTGATCTGGGGTGCGATCTGGTGCACGTCGCGCTCGGGAGCCGGGACGTAGATCGCATCGGGCGCGGCCTCGAGGATCGCCTTGAGCTGCGTGGCGAACGTCGTCGTCCCGCTGTCGTACGGGACCTCGACGACCACCGTACCGCCGGCCTGCTCCAGCATCGCCGAGAAGGCAAACGCCTGCCGCCTGTGCTCCTGCGTTCGTGGGTACAGGATCGCTACACGGCGCATCCCCTCCGCCGCGGCGTAGCGTGCCAGGGCTTCGGCGCCCAGCAGGTCCGGCGCGTTCAGCGCATAGACATTGGGCGCACCCGGCACCTCGGAGGCGAGTGGAGCGATGATCACCGGTCCGGACTCGCCGCGTGCCGCCGCGGCGGCGGCGACCGCCTGGGGCAGGAGCGGACCGATCACGGCCACGGCGCCCCGGCGCTCGAGCCGGGTCATCGCGAGCGCCGCACGCTCCGGGTCGCCTGCGTCGTCGACGACGTCGAGCGAGACCGGCCGTGGGCTCGATTCCGAGAATTCCGCCACGGCCACCTCGAGCCCCTGTAGCACCAGTTCACCGTACCGGCCCAGGTACTCCGAGCCGCTCCGTGGCAGGATCGCGCCGATCACGACGGAATCGGGCGCGCCGCCTCTTCGGTCGACCCGCGCCGGCTCCGGATAGGTCGCCACCACCTCGCCCCCGCCCGCCGCGCACCCGGCCGCAACTGCCGCGACCAGGGCCCAGCCGAACCGATGCACTACCTTCATGGCTCTTCACTGTCAAAGGGTTACTGCCGAACTGCGTCGTCAACATACCGTGATCGGGCATACAAAAAAAGGGACGGACCCGATGAACGGGTCCGTCCCTTTTTCCACCATGTAGAGGCCGCTCGGCCGCCTACGCCTGCTCCTCGGGCGGCGTGGCCTCCTCCTCGCTCGCCTCCTCGGACTCGGCGACGACCTCTTCCGCCTCCTCGGCCTGGCTGCCCGCCTCGGGCTCCAGCTCGGCGGCGGGCGTCTCGGCCGTGATCGCCGACTCCGGAGCCGCGGCCTGATCCTCGACCTGCTCCTCGGTCGGGCGAACCTCGGCGTCGGTCTCGAGCTCCGTGCCCTCAGGCACCGCGCCACCCTCGAACTCCGGGATCGCGGTGACCGTCAGCACGATCCGCCGATTGACGGCGTCCGACTCGATGACCCGAAGGTCCAGCGGCTGCCCCTCGCGGAAATGGTCCGCCGGATCCTTGATGTTCTCGATACCGAGCTGACTGATCGGCACGAAGCCCTCGACGTCGGAGCCGAGGTCCACGACCACGCCCTCGTCGAGGAGCCGCACGATCGAGCCGCGCGATTCGACACCCGGGGCGTACTGCTCGACGAGCTGCATCCACGGATCGTCCTCGGTCTGCTTGAGCCCGAGCGAGATCCGCTTGTTCTCGGCGTCCACGCCCAGAACCACGACCTCGACGTCGTCGCCCTTGCGGAGCACCTCCGAGGGGTGCTGCACCCGCTTGGTCCAGCTCAGGTCCGAGATGTGGATCAGGCCGTCGATCCCCGGCTCGATCTCGACGAATGCACCGAAGGAGGTCAGGTTGCGGACCTTCCCCGTCACCCGCGTCCCCGTCGGGTACTTCGCCGGAAGCGCGAGCCACGGATCCTCCTCGATCTGCTTCATGCCGAGCGAGATTTTCTCCTCGTCACGATCGACCTTGAGGACGACCGCCTCGATCTCGTCACCGATCGAGACCAGCTTCGAGGGGTGCTTCACATTGCGGGTCCAGCTCATCTCGCTGATGTGGACCAGACCCTCGACACCCTTCTCCAGCTCGACGAAGGCGCCGTAGTTCGTGATCGAGACGACCTTGCCGCGCACCCGGGCGCCGACCGGGTACTTCCGCTCGACATCCTTCCACGGGTACGGCAGAAGCTGCTTGAGTCCGAGCGAGATCCGCTCGCGGCCCCAATCGATGTCGAGGACCTTGACGTCCAGCTCGTCGCCGATCTCGACGATCTCCGACGGGTGGCCGACGCGGCCCCAGCTCATGTCCGTGATGTGCAGCAGGCCGTCCAGACCGCCCAGGTCGATGAACGCGC
>CALKIP010000031.1 GCA_937995995.1 uncultured bacterium | reverse complement strand
GTGAGTGCAATCACCGGGCAGCCGAGTTCGTCCCGAACCGTGCCGAGCTCCATGTACGACGGTCGGAAATCGTGCCCCCACTGGGATATGCAGTGGGCCTCGTCTACGGCCAGGAGCGAGACGTGGAACCGCTCGAGCCGCTCGCGGAAGTGGCGGCTGCCGAAGCGTTCGGGCGCGATGAAGAGGAGCCGGATCCGCCCCGACTCGGCCGCTTCGAGTCGTGCCTCCACCTCCTCGCGGGCCAGCGTCGAGTTGATGAAGGCGGCCGGGATGCCCGCGGTGTCCAGTCGATCGACCTGGTCCTGCATAAGCGAGATCAGTGGGCTCACGACGAGGGTGAGACCAGGGAGCACCACGGCGGGAACCTGGTAGCACAGGCTCTTCCCTCCCCCGGTCGGCATCAGGACGAGCACGTCGCGGCCCGCGAGCGCGCTCCCGATCGCTTCGGCCTGGGCGCCCCGGAAGTCGGGGTAGCCGAAGTGCCTGCGGAGGACGGCTCTCGCGGCGTCGAGATCAGGGGACGGGGTGCGTGAATCCAGGGCGCGGGCGTTCACGGGACCGGGGCCGTGGCGAAGCTGGACGATCGGACCTCGTAGTGAAGCCGGAGGATCGTGCAATGAACGGGGCAATGCCATGGCCGGGAGGGACGGCAGCGCGTGCCTGGCGCGAGGCGGTCGGATGCCGATGCGACCTGGCGGCAGGCACTTCAGAACGTACTCGTGACGGCAACAAGTGCGGGATCAGCCCACACCGATTGGAGATGATTCTCGAATGACACGTGCGGGTGCCGCTGTTGCCCAGCACTATCTCCGCTGCGACAGGATCCTGAGGAGCATCCCGGCGGCCAGCGCGCCGATCCCGATGGCAACGAGCCAACCGTTGTCCGTGAGGATCCCGGCGAGCCCGGCGGCGGCGCCGATGACGAAGGCGATCGACTTCAGACGGAGGTAGGGATCCGGTCCACGCGTCTCGCGGGAGGGTCGAAAGAGGGCCATCAGGCGCCGCTCCGCTTCTCGAGGAACCGGCGTACGCCCTCGCGGGTGTCGTCGGTCATGCGGGCGAGGACGTTGACCTCGGCGCCCCGGGCGATGGCCTCCTCGAAGGAGGCGCCGTCGATCCCGTAGAAGAGCCGCTTGATGAGGCGCAGCGCCATGGGGGAGCGTGAGGCGAGTTCGCGAGCATACTCCCGGGCGTCGTCTTCGAAGGTCTCGTCGGCGAAGATGCGGTTGACCAGCCCGATGCGGCGAGCCTCCTCGGCGTCGATGCGGTCGCCACGGGCGACGAGCTCGAAGGCGACCTTCTCGCCGCACACTCGCCGCAGGAGCGCCATCACCATGGCGGGCACGAAACCGAGGTGGACCTCGGGGTAGCCGAAGCGAGCGCCATCGCTGGCGAGCACGAGGTCACAGGCGGTGGCGAGCCCGGCGCCTCCGGCGAAGGCGTGACCGTGCACCGCGGCGACGATCGGCTTGGAGAGGCGGCGCATGCGGATGAGCAGGCTGCCGAGAGATGCGGCGTCGTCCAGGTTCTCGATCGGGCCGGTCCCTGCGGCGACCTTCTCGAGCTGAGCGAGGTCGGCGCCGGCGCAGAAGTCCTGGCCCGCGCCGCGGAGGAGGATGACGCGTACGGCGTCGTCGCGCTCGGCTTCTTCCAACACCGAGCGGAGCTCCTCGACGGTGCGGTCGTCCAGGGCGTTGCGCTTCTCGGGACGGTTTAGGGTGACGTGTGCGACCCCGTCCATCACCTCGTAGAGTACCCGCTCGCCTCCGGCCATGCGGCTACCCTTCCCCGGCGAATCGCCGGTAGACTTCCTCGGGCACCTCGATCTCCATGCGCAGGAGCGCGGTGGAAAACGTCTTGCCCTGGGCATCGGTCATGAGCGAGACCGTGCCACCGCCGCCGAGTGCGTTGTGCAGCAGGAAGTTGAGCGCGTTCAGGTTCGGCAGCTCGAAGCGCTCGACGTCGCCGTGGACCACGCCCTCGAAGTGCTCCTTGACGGCCTCGGGTGTGACCTGCTCGACCAGGAGCGGGTAGTCCTCGGCGCGGATGGCGATCAGACCTACGTTCACCGTGTCGCCCTTGTCGCCCGAGCGGGCGTGGGCCAGGTGCAGCAGCGGAAGTTTCGGCATCGACGGTCACTCCACGGGTGGTGCGTCGTCTACTCTCCCGGCTCCCTCGGCTGGTGCCTCTGGATGAAGATGGACAGCCAGATGGCGAGCCCGATGAAGAGCACGACGAAGGCGGCCACTATATTCCAGATGAGCGTGAGGGTGAACAGCCCCAGGATGACGATCAGGGGGAGCAGGACTTCGATCCAGGTCGTATCGCGGTTGCGACTCATGCTTCGGACACCTCCACCCGCAACTTGGGCTCGATCTCGCGTCGGTCGACGAGCGCCGGCCAGAAGGCGACGACCTCCTCCACCTTCGGGCGACCACCGGCGAAGCCGGTCACCGACGGCGGCCCGGTCAGGATGAGCGGCGCGATCTCACGCGTGAAGCGCGCGACCGGCTCACGCTCCGCGGCGCGGACGGCGACGCGAAGCTGGACCTCCGGCAGATCCGCCGGCGGGGGCCCCGCCAGTGGCCCGTGGGTGGCGTTCCAACCCACGAACTCGGTGCGGACCTCGTCGAAGCGAAGGCCCATGCGATCGAGCCTACTCCGCAGGATCCGGTCCGCGGCCCGCGCCTTCTCCACGGCATCGGGCCAGGCGTAGACCAGGGTGCCCACGGCTTTGTAGCCTGCGCTGTACGAAATCGAGACCTTGAGCTTGTCGGTCGGCGCACGGCCGGCCACGCCATGGACCCGGACCCGGTCCGGGCCGACCTGCTCGAGGCGGATGGTGGTGAAGTCGGCGATCACGTCGGGAGTGATGTACTCCCGCGGATCGCCCATCTCGTAGAGGAGCTGCTCGGTCACCGTGGCCACGCTCACGCGGCCGCCGGTGCCCTCGTGCTTGGTGACGACGAAGGAGCCGTCCGGAGCGGCCTCGATGATCGGGTATCCCACGTCGGCCAGGTCGGGGATCGACTCCCAGTCGAGGAGGACGTTGCCGCCCGAGGCCTGAGCCCCGCACTCGTTGATGTGTCCGGCGACGACGCCCGCGGCAAGGCGATCGTACTCATCCGCGGACCAGCCGAAGGCGTGCATCATCGGCGCGTAGGTGAGCGCCGTGTCCGTCGAGCGGCCGGTCACGACGACCGTCGCACCCCGATCGAGCGCCTCGACCATCGGCCCCGCACCGATGTAGGCGTTCGCGCTCTGCACGCGGTCCAGCACATCCGTGAGCGGACGGCCCGTCTCCATGTGATCGAGGGTGTGCCCGTGCGAGATCAGCTCCTCGAGCCGGTCGAGGATGTCGTCGCCGTGGACGACACCGACGCGGACGCGCCCGGCGAGACCCGCCTTGCGCGCCTCGGCGAGGATACCGTCGCGGCAGGCGGCGAGATTGACGCCGCCGGCGTTGGCCATCACGCGGATGCCCTTTTCGACACAGTCGGGGAGGATCTCGCCCATGAGCGGCACGAAGTCCCGGGCGTACCCCTGGGATGGATCCCGAGACCGCTGCTTCTGCAGGATCGACATGGTGACTTCGGCCAGGTAGTCCAGCATGAGGTAGTCGATCGCGCCGCGACGCACCTGCTCGACCGGAGCGCTCAGTCGATCACCCCAGAAGCCCTGGCCGGAAGCGATTCGGATCGTGGAATTCGCCATGGCAGCACCGGGAAAGGGACGTCGAAAAGATAGATGGCCGGTGGGGGGAAAGGCAAATGGCCGGCCTGTGGCCGGGAAATTCCAACGTCGGCGTCGGTGGCTGCCCCGATCGCGGCGAGGCCGAATCACTTCGGCGGCTGTGCCAAAGAGACAGGGTTCCCTGCAGGTTTCGACGACCCGGCCCCCCCGGGAAACGCGGGAGCCTCCGGTCTCGTCATTAGGAACCCGCTTGTGAAGGATTGGACGGAAGGTACCGAGCACGACGGGGAGATGCACGCGCAGCGGAGGTAGGGCGCAGGAGAAAAGCGAAGCCCCCGTGTGCCATTGGAAGGCACACGGGGGCTCGCTTCAGGCTCGGGCGCCGGAGCGCCCGGTCGGTGGGATTAGCGGTCCCACCAGAGCGGGTCGTTCAGGCTCGCGCCGCCCTGGCGATCGATGGCCGCCTGGAGGTTGGCGCCGTTACGGTGCCGCTCCGAGTCCGGATAGGGGAGCCGGACCGGGATAAGTCCATCGTTTTGTGCATCCGGCCCGGGCTCCAGCGTCGGCACGCCGGTGCGACGCCACTCGGCCCACGCCTCCACGCCGTTGCCGAAGAGAGCGATCCACTTCTGGAACGCGATGCTCTCGAGGCCGTTGTAGGCGACGGCCGGCTGTGCGAGGTAGGCATCGATGTCCTCCTGGTCGATGCCGAGTTCCTCCATGGCCGCCGTGATCGCCTCGGCGTACAGCGCTGCCGGATCACCGCTGATCCACCCCCGCTCCGCGGCCTCGGCCTGGAGGAAGAGCACCTCGGCGTAGCTCATGACCACGGCGCTGGCATCGGCCTTGGTGAAGTGGGTGCCGATGCGCGAGATCACCGTGAGCTCCGGGTCATCGCTGACGCCGTTCGGCATGCCCACGTACTCGCCGGTCGCTTCGGCCGGCGTCGCGTAGATCGGCAGGCGCGGATCGCTGAACGACTTCAGCGTATCCACCATCGTGGCGCTGATCGTGTGGTCGTCCCGTCCACGCTGGTAGGCGTAGAGCGGGTGGACGTTCACCTCGTCGTCCACGTAGGTGAGCTTCGCGTTGTCGGCGTTGCTCTCGAAGACGCCATCGGCGAGGGCGTCGGCGAACTCCGTACGGGCCCATGCCTCATCGACCTGGGAGAGTCGCATGGCGACGCGCAGGCGGAGCGAGTTGGCGAACTTGCGCCACATCTCCACGTCGCCGTCGTAGATCAGGTCGCCGTTGAACATGGAAGGGCTGCCCGGGTCGAGCGATGCCGCGGCGGAGGCGAGGGTGCTCAGGATGCCCTCGTAGACCTCCTTCTGTGGGTCGAACGTCGGCTGGCTGCCTGCGTCCGCATCGCGACCCTTCAGGGCATTGGAGTACCCGATGTCACCCCAGATGTCCGTCATGACGTGGTACGTCCACTGCTGCATGATGGAGCCGATGGCGGCGACGTTGGGGCGCCCCTCCTCCTGCCCCTTGTCGATCACCATCTGGAAGTCGTTCAGCGGCCCCGTGTAGAAGTTGCTCCAGTGGGTGCTGATCGTGCCGTCACTGATGACGTAGTTGTCTTCAATCGTGTAGAGGTGCTCCGCGTAGTGCTGAACCCAGAGCGCCGCGATGTCCATGTGGAGCCCGGAGCCGAAGACGCGGGTGACGCTGGACACCGTCGCGTTGGCGAAGAGGTGCTCCGCGGAGGCCACATCCGGCGCGTTGGGGTTTCGATTGAAATCGGTCAGGCCGTCGTCGCAGCCGCTCGCCACGGTCACGAGCACGGCCGCCGCGAGGGCGCGCAGCGCGTTCGATCGCTTCAACGTTTTCATCGCTGATCCACCTGTTTGCCGTCGAATCCGTCCCGGGGACCGGCTCCCGCGGGAGCCGGTCCGTGCAATGCGTCGCGAATTCCTGCTCTCTGTCTCTCGGTGCTCGTGCCTCATGGCGTCACCGAGACGTTGAAGCCGAAGCTGCGGGCCGACGGGAACTGCCCGTACTCGTAGCCCTGCAGGTTGCCCACGCTCATCGCCGTCTCCGGGTCGATGTGCGGCACGTCGGTCCAGAGATAGAGGTTGCGACCGACCAGACCGAGCCGAAGGTTGCTCACCCGCAGGCGGTCGGTCAGCGAACGCGGGACGTTGTAGTTCAGGCTGATCTCGCGGAGCTTGACGAAGCTCGCGTCGAAGGTGAACGCCTCCGCGATCCCACCCAGGTTGCGGTGGTACTCCTGCGCCATGACCGGGATGTCGTTCGGAGCGAAGATGGTATCACCGGCAGCGGTGATCTCCTGGATCTTCACGCCGGGCACGACGTAGTCCCGCTGCGTGGCGGATTCCTCACGGCCGATGATCGTCTCCTTGAGGACGCCGGAGCGACGCCCGTAGTAGTTCGTCATCGAGTAGATCACGCCCCCCTGCCGGGTGTCGAGCTGGAAGGCCAGCTCGAGGCCGCCGTAGGAGAAGCGGTTCCGCAGGCTACCAATCCAGTCCGGGTTGTAGTTGCCGAGGAGGCCGGTCGGGTTGCTCGAAGAGTTCAACGGGAGGCCGTTGCTTCCGACGACGATGTTGCCCTCCCCGTCCCGCACGTACTGGCGCCCGTACATGTTGCCGTAGCGCTCACCGGGACGCGCCTCGACGCTGACGCCGTAGTACGTACCGATGTTCAGCGAGGTGAGGTCGCCCGCCAGCTCGTCGACGACATCGCGTGTGCGCGTGAAGCTGGCCGTCAGGTCCCACTCGAAGCCGTTGTCGAGGCGGACCGGCGTCGCGCCCATGATGAGTTCGAAGCTGCGCGAGCTCATCTTCCCCGCATTGACGTAGCGCGAGGAGTAGCCCGTCATCGGGCTGATCGCGACGGCCATGATCTGGTCGTACGTCGCCTTGAAGGAGTAGTCCGCGTTGAGGCGGAGCCGGTCGTCCAGGAAGCCGAACTCGGCGCCGACTTCCCAGCCCGCGGTCCGCTCCGGCTTGAGGTTCGCGTTCCGCAGGGTGTTGCTCGCCCCCAGTCGCGGCGCGCCACGGAAGGGCACGGCGCTGGCGAACGGGTCGATGAGCTGGTACGGGCTGGCATCGCTACCGACCTCGGCCCACGCCGCACGCACCTTGGCATGGCTGAGCAGGTCGCCCTGGAGCGAGGGGAACGCCTCCGTCAGGATCACCGAGCCCGAGATGCTCGGGTAGAAGTACGAGTTGTGCTCCTCGGGGAGGGTGGACGACCAGTCGTTGCGGCCGGTCAACTCGAGGAACGCGTAGTTGCGGAACCCGAGGACCATCGAGCCGTAGAGCGAGTTCACCCTCGTCCGCGAACGCCAGTCGCTCAGCGACGGGAGATCGACGGCCGAGTTCGAGCGCGTGAACAGGTTCGGCACCACCAGGTCG
>CALKIP010000030.1 GCA_937995995.1 uncultured bacterium | reverse complement strand
CTGGTCCAGCGGCTCGATGCACTCGCGGAGCGGAGCGCGGTCCTCGTCGCGGCGAATTTCAGCATCGGCGTGAACCTGCTCCTCGCCCTTGTGGAGGAGGCGGCGCGCCGCCTCCCCGCCGAGCGCTACGATGTGGAGATCGTCGAGGCGCACCACCGGGGAAAGGTGGACGCGCCGAGTGGCACGGCGCTGGCGCTCGGGCGCGCGGTCGCTACCGGCAGGGGCAAGGAGCTGGAACCGCTGCGCAGGGACGGACGCAGCGGGCACACCGGTGAGCGTGCCACGGGCGAGGTCGCCTTTCACGCCATCCGCGGCGGCGGCGTGGCCGGCGATCACCGTGTGTACTTTCTCGGTGCGCGTGAGCGGCTCGAGTTGGCCCATAGCGCCGCCGACCGTTCGCTCTTTGCCGAAGGCGCGTTGGTCGCGGCGCGCTGGATCGCCGGGCGAGCCGCGGGGCGCTACACCATGAGGCAGGTGCTGGGGCTCGAGTGACGGCCGAGTGACCGATGCCGGAGCTCGAATGGCGACTGCTCGGCAAGGGTGCGGGCACACGCGTGGGGAGCGTCTTCGTTCAGGGGGATGTCAGGGGGAGGCCGGGCGATGGACTACCAGACGATTCGCGATATCATCGCGAACGCGGAAAAGAAGACGCCGGTCCGGGTGTTCGTCCGGCACGAGGGCGAACTCGCGGCGGAAGCCAGTGAGGAGTTGAAGGTCTTCCCGACGGGGGCGGGGACGACGATCCTGGTCGGTGAGTGGGACCGGGTCCGCGAGGTCCTGGACCGCGAGGCGGAGAAGATCCACTATCATCACCTCGAGAACGATCGTCGCAACTCGGCAGTGCCGCTCCTGGACCTGAAGAAGGTGCCGGCACGGATCGAGCCCGGCGCCTTCATCCGCGACGGGGTCGAGCTCGGTGAGCGGGTGATCGTCATGATGGGGGCGGTGATCAACATCGGCGCCGTCGTGGGCGAGGGGACGATGATCGACATGAACGCGGTGGTCGGGGCGCGGGCAATCGTCGGCAAGAACTGCCACATCGGTGCGGGCGCCGTGCTCGCGGGCGTGCTCGAGCCGCCGAGCGCCGATCCGGTCGTCATCGAGGACAACGTCCTGATCGGCGCCAACGCGGTGGTGCTCGAGGGGTGCCGGGTGGGGCGTGGGAGCGTCGTCGCCGCGGGAGCGGTGGTCATCGACGACATTCCGGAGGGCGTCGTCGCCACGGGGCACCCGGCGCGAGTGCTCAAGGCGGTGGACGACAGGACGCGCAGCAAGACCGGCCTGCTCCAGGAGCTGCGCCGGTTGAACGACTGAGGGGGCGGCCGTGGACACACCTGCAACGCTGCAGTGGCTGGGTGGCCTGGCGTGGCTGCGCATCGACCTCCTTTTGCGCCTGATCCTCGCGGCGATCCTCGGCGGTGCCGTCGGGATCGAGCGTGAGATCAGTGGCAAGCCGGCAGGGTTCCGCACGAATCTGCTGATCTGTGTCGGCGCGGCACTGCTCATGGAGCTGTCGATCGGTGTCGCCGCACTGGCCGATCCACTCACGACGAACGCCGACCCGGCGCGGATCGCCGCGCAGATCGTGAGCGGGATCGGCTTTCTCGGTGCCGGCACCATCATCCAGGCGCGGGGCGGTGTGGTGGGGCTGACGACGGCGGCCACGCTGTGGGTCGTCGCGGCGATCGGGATGGCCGTCGGCGCCCGGGCCTACGTGGAGGCCGTCGGGACCACGGTCCTCGTCATGATCGCGCTCCTCCTGCTCGGACGAGTCGAGTCGCTGCTCCTGCGCAGGCGCGAAGAACAGACGATCCAGGTGGTGTTGACGCCGGGCCCGGACCGGGTGCAGCGGGCCCAGGCGATCCTGACCGAGGCTGGGTTCCGCACGGATCTGCTGGATGTGGAGCGTGGCGCCGACCACGTCACGGTGACGTTCCAGGCCACCGGCCCACGGACCGGGTGGGGCCGCGCCGTCGAAGCGCTCCTTGCCCATCCCGCCGTTCGCAGAGTGGCTCAATTGTAGAGAAGAAAAATGCGAAGACTGGTTGTCGATTTCGCCGACCGGCGCCCGATCTACCGGATCCCGGGCACGGTGGTCGAGCGCCTACGCGCCGCGCTCCCGGCCGACTGGGAGGTTCGGGTGGTGGATGCCCCGGCTGATGGAAGCGCGGATGGCGGTACGACGGCGTCGCGCGAAGCGCTGGAGGCGGTCGAGGGCGCGGAGGTCTACTTCGGGTTCGGCGTGCCGGCGGATGTCCTGCGTCGCGGCACGAAGCTCCGCTGGGTGCATTCGGGCACGGCCGGCGTGGGCGGCTCGCTCACCCCGGAGATGCTGGAGAGCGACGTCATCTTCACGAACTCGGCAGGGGTGCACGCGCCGGCGATGGCCGAGACCGTGCTCGCCATGATGCTGCACTTCGCACGCGGCCTCGACCTGGCGGTGAGGAACCAGGCCGCGGCGCGTTGGGATACGACGCGCTTCGACGCCGCCGACTCGCCGGTTCACGAGGTGGCCGGCAGCACGGTCGGGATCGTCGGCTACGGCGGGATCGGCCGTTTGGTCGCGGTACGGGCGCGGGCGCTCGGTGCACGCATCGTCGCGCTCAAGCGGCGCCAGGCCGAGGCCGAGCACGGCGTCGAGGTCGTGCTCGGCCGTGACGGACTCGAGCGGATCCTCGCCGAGAGCGACTTCCTCGTCCTCGCTGCGCCGGAGACGCCAGAAACGCGGGGGATGATCGATGCCGCCGCACTCGAGCGCATGCCCCGACACGCGGTGCTGATCAACGTTGCACGCGGCGGGCTGGTGGACGAGGCCGCACTCGTCGAAGCACTGAAGGGAGGGCGACTTCGTGGCGCAGCGCTCGATGTCTTCGCCACCGAGCCGTTGCCGCCGTCGAACCCGTTCTGGGAGCTGGAGAACGTGCTGATCACGCCGCACACGTCGGCGTACACGCACCACTTCTGGGAGCGGGAATGCGCGCTCCTCGAGGCGAGCATCGCCCGATACCTGGACGGTCGGCCTCCACTCAACGTGGTCGACAAACGCGCCGGCTATTAACTTCAGCGCGGGCGGAGTTCCCACCCCCCGAAACCCCCGAGAGACATGATCGAGATCCTGAAGACGGCGATTCAGAAGGGTGCATCCGACATCCACGTCAAGTCGGGCGACGTGGTGCGAGCGCGCATCAAGGGCGAGCTGCTTCCCCTGACGCGGCAATCGCTTTCTCCGGACCAGACCCGGCAGCTCGCGCTGCAGCTCATCCCCAAATGGGACCGGGACCGGCTCGACGACCTGCGCGACTACGACTGCTCCTGGGGCGCGCCGGGGCTCGGCCGCTTCCGCGTCAACCTGCTGCGGCAGCGTGGGACGCTCGGGATCGTGATGCGCGTGATCCCGATCGAGATTCCGACGCTCGAGCAGCTCCAGCTCCCGCCGGTCCTGGCCAAGATCGCGGACTCGGAGCGTGGATTGGTGCTCGTCACCGGTGTGACCGGCTCGGGCAAGAGCACCACGCTCGCGTCGATGGTCGGCCACATCAACCGCACCCGGCGCAATCACGTCATCACGCTCGAGGACCCGATCGAGTTCCTGCACCGCGACCACAACAGCTCGATCACGCAGCGCGAGATCGGGACGGACACGGACTCCTTCGCCACGGGGCTGCGCGCCGCGCTGCGTGAGGACCCGGACGTGGTACAGGTCGGTGAGATGCGCGACACGGAAACGATCGACATCGCGCTCAAGGCGGCGGAGACCGGCCACCTGGTGCTTTCCACGCTGCACACGCAAAACGCGGTGCAGACGATCTCTCGCGTGGTTGCCGTCTTCCCGCCCGAGGAGCAGGAGATGGCCCGCATCCGTCTGGCCGAGTCACTCGTCGCCGTCGTGAGCCAGAGGCTGCTGCCGCGAAAGTCGGGGGACGGGCGCGTGGCGGCGTGCGAGGTCCTGATCGCGACCGGCACGATTCGCGAATGCATCCTGGACCCGGACCGTACATCGGAGATCTTCGAGCTGGTCGAAGAGGGACGCGAGACCTACGGCTCGCAGAGCTTCGATCAGCACCTCATGGATCTGGTCGCCGATGATGTCATCGAGTACGAGGTCGCGAAGAACGCGGCCAACAACCCATCGGACTTCGAACTGAGGATGAGGACGCTTGCCTGAACAGAATCGTTTCAGCGGGATCTTCGTCCCGGTCACGACGCCGTTCGATCCCGTCACCGGCGATATCGCGCCGGTCAGCTTTCGCGAGAACCTGCGCCGCTGGCTCGAGCACCCTCTCGCCGGGTTCCTGCTCTTCGGCTCGACCGGTGAAGGAATCCTGCTGGAGATGGAGGAGAAGGAGCGGCTGCTCGGTTTCGCAAGGGACCTCGTGCCACCGGATCGGACGATCCTGGCGGGTGTGAGCGCCGAGTCGACGCGAGCGGCGATCGCCCAGACGGTGCGGCTGGCCTCGGCGGGTGCGGACTCGGTCCTCGTGCATCCGCCTTCGTACTTCGGCACGGTGTTGCCGGACGCATCACTGCGTGACCACTACGTCGCCATTGCCGACGCGTCGCCTGTGCCAGTGCTCGTCTACAACATGCCGAAGTACACGCATGTCAACCTGGAGCCCGGTCTGGTCGGTGAGCTCGCACGCCACCCGAACATCGCCGGGATGAAGGACTCGTCCGGAGACCTCAAGCGTTTTGCCGACTACACCGATGCGTGCGGGGGCGAGTGCAGCCTGCTGCTCGGCAACGGCGCGCTCCTCTACAGCGCGCTCGAGCTCGGCGCGGCCGGCGGAATCGTGGCCGTGGGGCTCATGGCGCCTGCGGAGTGCGCGGAGCTCTACCGGGCGTTCCGTGAAGGGGACAGCAGCAAGGCCGGCCAGATCCAGGAACGGATCGCGCCGGCACACCGCGAGATCGTGGGACGCCTCGGGGTGCCGGGCGTCAAGGCCGCACTCGACCTGCTCGGCTACACGGGTGGGCGCACGCGTCCGCCACTGCGCAATCTGAGCCAGAAGGAGCATCCACAGGTGGTCCAGGTC